>JAHFQQ010000325.1 GCA_023259235.1 Polaromonas sp.
GCGTAATGCGGGGGTAACTTCAAGATGGTGACCGCTGATCGTCAAGTTCACGAGGAAACTCCTTTTGCAAAGTGGGAACGGGTTGAAAACACCGCCAGGCCATTGACGACAAGGCGGCAGATGGGGAGACCTACCTAAATTTACTATGCACCCGAAGGCCAGCAATTGCAAGCTTGCGCCGCAACAAAATTTGCGCAATCTCCCGAAAAGTCCCTCAACCCCGGCTATAGGCAGCTCCGGGAACCACGGGTGCGCCAGACAGGAGATTGATTCCCTCAATTTCTTGTTGCGCCGGGCCACATCCACGACTGCAGCCGCGGATGGAGCCAGCGTTGAAATGCCATAATTGCCGCCTGTTCATTCTGCAGAAATCCTTGGAAAGCAGCCCGGTCGCCAGCTGCCAACACCGCGGACTCTGAAGCGGGCTGAGGCCAACGCAAGTCAAGGGGGTTGAAAGCGATGGCGTCATCCACAACCCATCTCGCGCAAAGGTTTTAATCGTGCCTTGCGACAGCCCTTCCAAATTGACAGGCGGTCCGTCATGCTAAATATTTTCACGCTGGCCAGCGGCAGGCTTTTCCAGGAAGAAATTGAATCGCTCGAGGAGCTTTCCAGATTCCAGCCGATCTGGGTGGATCTGCAAGCCCCGACCCTTGAAGAAAAGCGCTGGATCAAGCAGTATTACGGCCTGTCAATTCCAGAGGACGCGATGGACGAGGACATTGAAGAGTCCGCGCGGTTTTACGAGGAAGACAACGGCGAGTTGCACATACGTTCCGATTTTCTGATGGCCGATGAGGACGAGCCGCGTACCGTGCGCGTCGCTTTCATCCTCAATCTGGTCAACGACGATCTGAAAAGCAAGGGCGTACTGTTTTCCATTCACGACGAAGATGTGCCGGTGTTCAGGCTGCTGCGCATGCGGGCACGCCGCGCTCCAGGTCTGATCGAGGACGCCAAGGAAGTGCTGCTCAAGCTGTTTGACGCCGACGCCGAGTATTCTGCCGATACCCTCGAAGGGATTTATGTCGAACTGGAAAAAGTCAGCGCCAAGGTGCTGTCAGGCGACGTCACCGATGCGCTGGCCGGCGAGGTGCTGGGAGCCATTGCCCGCCGCGAAGACCTGAACGGACGCATCCGCCGCAACATGATGGACACGCGCCGCGCGGTCAGCTTCATGATGCGCAGCAAGATGCTCAATGCGGAGCAATTCGAGGAAGCGCGGCAAATCCTGCGCGACATTGATTCACTCGATTCGCACACCGCATTCCTGTTTGACAAGATCAACTTTTTGATGGATGCGATCGTCGGCTTCATCAACATCAACCAGAACAAGATCATCAAGATATTTTCGGTTGCCAGCGTCGCCCTGCTGCCGCCGACGCTGATTGCCAGCGTGTACGGCATGAACTTCAAACTGATGCCCGAACTCGACTGGGCACTCGGTTATCCCTATGCCTTGGGGCTGATGATTGCCAGCGCCGTGGTGCCGATGTGGTATTTCAGGAAACGCGGCTGGCTGAAATAAAGGCTCAACGCCTGTTGCGCTTACAGCGAACTCAGGAGCCGCAGAACAATCGCATGCGCATAACGACTGGCAACCTCGTTCACAAAGCGCTGGAAATCCACGTGGGCACTGTCGTCGGCCCGATCTGAAATGGTTCGCACGGCGGCAAACGGCACGCCATAGTCCAGACAGACTTGCGCCACGGCAGCACCCTCCATCTCCACTGCCAGCACCTCATGCCCGGCACCCGCCAGCGCCGCCAGCAACGCGCGGGATTCGCCGGTCCCGGAAACGAAACGGTCACCGCTGGCAATCTGACCCCGGTGAACGCGAGCCCCGGGAAACTGTCGAGTCGCCAGACTTGCCTGCCCCTTCTCATCTTCACTCTCCAGCGCCCTGCAGGCGGCCTCAAAAAGCAGTGCCGTCAAACCGGCATCACTGGCGAATCGGGTTTTGCCGTAAAACGGCACTTCATAGCGTGGGAACAACGGCGAAACATCCAGATCGTGTTGCATGAAGTCCGTGGCCACCACGACATCGCCCACCTTCACCTCCATGCCCATGCCCCCGGCCACGCCGGTGAACACCATGCGCCGCACGCCAAAACGCTCGATCAACGCCGTTGCGGTGGTAGCGGCGGCGACCTTGCCAATTCTTGACAACGCCAGCACGACCGGCTGGCCCTGCAAATCACCCTGCCAGAACTCGCGCCCGGCATGGCTGAGCTTGCACGGACACCGCAGCAATTCGATGAGGCCCTGCTGCTCCTGGGGAAGGGCGCTGAGAATGGCAGTGGGCGTTGCGACAGGAGGGGCAGTACTTGGCATGGGCCGATTTTGCACACAAAGCGCCAGGCAAATCGGAGCAGGATCGAAAAAAGGGCGACTCGCGTCGCCCCTGGAAAACTTCTGCGGGCCCAAAACCCGTTGGTCTGGCCTATTTCTTGTCGCGCAGTTCCCGGCGCAAAATTTTGCCCACGGGTGTCTTGGGCAGGTCGGTGCGGAACTCAACCACCTTCGGTTGCTTGTACCCAGTCAGGTTGGTCTTGCAATACTCGCGCACCTGTGCCTCGGTCAGATCCGGGGTTTTCTTGACGATTACCAACTTCACCGCTTCGCCAGATTTATCGTCGGGCATGCCCACACACGCCACCTCCAGCACGCCATCGAGCCTGGCGACGATGTCTTCAACCTCGTTGGGATAAACGTTGAAACCACTGACCAGAATCATGTCCTTCTTGCGGTCAACGATCTTGAAGAAGCCGTTTTGATCGACCACACCGATGTCGCCAGACTTGAAGTATCCATCGGGCGTCATGACCTTGGCGGTTTCATCAGGGCGCTGCCAATAGCCGGCCATGACCTGCGGACCCTTGATGGCGATCTCTCCCGGCTGGCCCGGCGCCACTTCATGGCCATCGTCATCGAGCAGCTTGAAATACGTGCTCGGAAGCGGAACGCCGATGGTGCCGGTAAAAGTTTTGCTGTCGGTCGGATTGCAACTGGCCGACGGCGAGGTTTCGCTCAAGCCATAGCCCTCTACAGGGACTTCCCCCCAAGTCAAGCGACAGCATCGGTATTTTTTCATTGGTGACGGTATTTCTTGCATTGGCATGAATTGAAGTTGCGATAAAACGAGGAACAGACTGCACATCTACAG
>JAHFQQ010000095.1 GCA_023259235.1 Polaromonas sp.
GTGATTCCGGCGATGTTTCGCGGCTTTGATTACCTGGCGATGTACCGGGACTTGATGGCGCGCTTTCCGTCGTTGCGCCAGATTTACCTGTTCGACGATGAGGTTCCGGCGGGCGCGCCGCCCGGAACCCAGTCGCTTACCCGCACTGCGCAGCACTATCTGGACAAGGTGGACCGTGTGGCGCTGGATGCGCGGCGCTTTGACCCATTTTTCGATGTTGCGTTGCTCACCACCACCTCGGGCACCACCGGCTTGCCCAAGCTGGTGGAGTGGCCGCTGGCGCCGCGCGTGTGCACGTCCAAGGGCCGCATCGACCTGTGGGGACTCACCAAGGACGATGTCACCATGGCGATCGCGCCGCACGCAGGCGGTGCGGCGGGCACACTGACCTACTTTGCCGCCCCGCTATGCGGTGCCAAGACCGTGATGCTCGAAGACTTCAACCCCGAGGAGGCGTTGGCTACCATGGCGCGTGAAAAGGTCACGGCCATCGGCGTGGTACCGACGCACCTGGTGCGCATGCTTGAAAAGAACGTTGAAGCCTACGATCTGTCGTCGCTGCGTTTTATCCGCTCTGCCGGCGGCTATCTGTCACCGCAGTTGGCGCAGGAAGCCGAGGCGCGCTTTGGCGCGGTCATCACGTCCGATCTGGGCACACAGGACAAGGGCTCGGTCAGTGGCTGCAAGGTAAGTGATCCCGGCGAATTGCGCCGCCTCACCGTGGGCCAAATGCTGCCGGGCAACCAGGTGCGCCTGATCGGGCCCGAGGGGCAAGAGGTGCCACCCAACCAGCCCGGCGTGCTCTGGTTTCGTGGTCCGCACTCGCCCGCGGGCTACTATCGCGACCTGGCCATGACGGCCGAGGTCTTTGACGCCGATGGCTGGTGCACCACCGAAGATGTGGTCAAGTTCGACCAGGGCTGCCTGTGGATTTTGGGACGGCAAAAGGACGTGATCATTCGCGGCGGCCAGAACATCTATCCCGCGGAGGTAGAAGGCATGATGAATGAGCACCCCGGCGTGGCGGCGGTGGCGGTGGTGGCCTACGCCGACCCCGAATACGGCGAACGTGCCTGCGCCTTCGTGGTGCCACGCAAGGATTGCGCGCTTAGCCTGAACGGCATCAAGGACTTCCTGGCCAGCAAGCGTATGGCCAAATTCAAGTGGCCGGAGCGGCTTGAGCTCATCGACCAAATGCCCACTGTGGGCGACTCGGGCAAAGTGAACAAGACCGTTTTGCGCGCACGTTTGCTCGATACGGTGCAAGCGGCATGATGGCCGTGACCGCGCCGTCTGAACCAAAGGAGATATTGTCATGATGGTACGCAACTGGATGCAGGCCAACCCGATGACCATCCCCAGCGACACGCTGGTGTCCGATGCCAAGCGTCTGCTGGCGGAGCACAACCTGCACGCGCTTCCCGTGCTCGATCAGGGACGCTTGCGCGGCCTGGTGACGCGCGCCAACATGCTGCGCATGGGACACTTCGTGCTGCGCAAGCAGGACCCCGACGAGTTCAACTTTTTTGTCAACCGCCTGCGTGTGCGCGACGTGATGGTGCGCTCACCGGCAACGGTCAGCGACGACGACAGCATGGAGGAATGCCTGCGCAAGGGCCGCGAGTTGCAAGTGGCGCAGTTTCCGGTGATGCATGGCGATCAGGTCGTCGGCATCATCACCGCCAACGAAATCTTCCAGCTCGCCGCCCACTGCCTGAGCCGATGGCCGGCCCATGATCTGACCAAAATCCAATGACAATACGGCCATGAACAAGAACGACAAGCTGCCCCTGGTGCTGGCCATCACCGGCGCCACCGGCGTGATCTACGGCGTCGAGATGCTGCGCGTGCTGCGCGAGCTTGGGCAGGAAACGCACCTGATCCTGAGCGAGGCAGCGGGCATGAACCTGGCCATCGAGACCGAATATTCAATTGAAGATGTCAAGGCCATGGCCAGCGTGGTTTACAGCAACAAGGACGTCGGTGCGGCAGTGGCCAGCGGCTCGTTTCGCACGCGCGGCATGATCGTGGCGCCGTGCACCATCAAGACGCTGTCGGCAATTGCGAACAGTTTTACCTACAATCTGGTCATTCGCGCCGCCGACGTGACGCTCAAGGAACGCCGGCCGCTGGTGCTGTTGGTGCGGGAAACCCCGCTGCACAAGGGCCATCTGGAGTTGATGTCACGGGTGGCCGATTACGGCGGCATCCTCCTGCCGCCGATGCCGGCCTTTTATCACAGGCCACAGACCGTGATGGATATCGTGCACCAGACGCTGGGCAAGGCGCTCGATCAGTTTGGCATTGAACATCACCTGTTTGCGCGGTGGACCGGGAAAGATCGCTGCGCCATTCCGGTCAGGTGACGCCATGAACTCCCTGCGATGGCTGGCCTGCAGCGCGCCGACCGGCGCCTTGCGTGGCACGCCAGCAGGCACCGTGGTTTACGCCATAGGCGATATCCATGGCCGCATCGATCTGCTCGACACGCTGTTGCCAGCGATCGAGCGGCATATCGGTGAGCGGCCGCGCAGCCAGCATGTGGTGATTTTCCTGGGTGACTATCTGAGCCGTGGCATGGATTCACGGGCGGTCGTTGAGCGGGTCTTGCGCTGGCCGCCGACACTGCCTTCAAACGCCCGCGTGATTACCCTGAAAGGCAATCACGAAGATTTGGCGCTGCGTTATCTGGCCGGTGACCTGGACGCGGGTCGTCACTGGTTTGACTACGACGGCCTGGACGCGCTGGCCGACTATGGCGTGACCACGCCCGACGCCGGTGCCCGCGACGAGGCAACGCTACTGGGGTTGCAGCAGCGTTTTGCCCAGGCGCTGCCGCCGAACCACCTGGCCTTTTTCGAGGCCCTGGCTATCAGTCATCGTGAGCAGGATTACCATTTTGTGCACGCCGGGGTACGCCCGGGTGTACCACTGGCCGCGCAAACAGCGTTTGACCAGATGTGGATCCGCAAGCGGTTCCTTGAATCGGACGCCGAGCACGGCGCCCTGGTGGTGCATGGCCATAGCATCAGCGATCAGCCCGACGTGCATGCCAACCGTATCGGCATCGATACCGGGGCTTATGCCAGCGGTGTGCTCACTTGCCTGGTTCTGGAAGGCACCCAGCAGGCGTTCCTGCAGGTGTGCGGGACGCCAGCCCCGGCAGCGGTCTAGCGTGCCACGACCGGCAGGGTCAGATTCAGTTCTTCGCGGTGGCCGAATCCGAGCGAATTGTCTATGTAAAACAGGCGTTGCGGCTTGATCTGATACCAGCGCACTTTGGCCAGCGCCTTGACAATCGCCGCGGGCGCCTGGGCCAGCTTGCCCACCACCGGAAACTTTTCTCCGTACAAATGACGGGCGCGGCTTTCGGCTTCACCGGCCAGCTCGCGCACCCGGCCTTCGAGTTGCACGCCTTTTATGCCTGGCCAATCAGCGTGGTCCGCCTGAATCGTCGCGGCCATCTGGTCGTTTTCCGTCAGGTTGATGCAGTGCCGGCTGGTCGGCGACGATAAAAAGTACAGATCCCAGCCGTCATGGGCATAGAACACCGCTGCCGCCCACACGCCCTGCGCTCCGGTGGTCGCAAGTGTCGCGACGTGGCAGCTTTGCAAATGCTGCGCCACCCGCGCGGCCAGGTTTTCCTGGTTCATGTCGCTTTCGCAGGAGCTGTTGCGGACATGGCACCATCGGCTGCCGGTTCATCGTCATGCCGACGGCGCAACCGATAAGCCAATTGCGGCCGCGTGATACCCAGCATGCGCGCCGCGGAAGACAGGTTGCCATGGGCCTTGTCCACGGCGGTTTCCAGCAGCAGGGCTTCCACTTGATCCAGGGTCATCACCCCACCAAGCACGGCCTCGCACAAGTCGTGGCCTGGTGACCTGGCTTGCAGTTTGATGTCGCCACGCGAATCCAGCCCGAATTCGCGAGCGTCCGGCTCGTCAAAGGCCGAGAACATGTGGTGCACTTCGACCCGCGTGCCGTTGGGTGCCAGAATCACGCCGCGTTCGATCATGTTCTGCAACTCGCGAATGTTGCCTGGCCAGGTGTGGGTGAGCAAGGCGCGCTTGGCCTTGTCGGTAAAACCCTTGAGCCGCTTGTCATGCAGTGCGCAGTATTTTTCCAGAAAACGCCTGGCCAGAGGCGAGATGTCTTCCTTGCGTTCGCGCAGCGGCGGGATGTTGATCTGGTAGGCATTGAGCCGGTAATACAGGTCGGATCGGAACTTGCCTTCCTTGACCAGCAAGCGCAGATCGACGTTGGTGGCAGCCACCAGCCGAACGTTGACCTTGCGCACGGTCTGGTCACCCAGCCGCTCAACTTCCCCCTCCTGCAATACGCGCAGCAGTTTGGCCTGCGCGGACAGCGGCAAATCGCCGATCTCGTCCAGAAAAAGCGTGCCGCCGTTGGCGCGCTCGAAGCGCCCGGCCCGCGAAGCCAGGGCACCGGTGTAGGCGCCCTTTTCCACGCCGAACAGTTCGGACTCCACCAGATCATGCGGAATCGCGGAACAGTTGATGGCCACAAACGACGCTTTGCTGCGCGTGCCGCGCTCGTGCAGCGCGCGCGCAAACACTTCCTTGCCAACGCCGGTTTCACCCAGCAGCAAGACGGTGATCTGGTTGTTGGCGGCCTGCCGCAGCAACTCGTAGGCAGCGCGAAAAGACGGCGAATTGCCGATCACGTCCGCGGGCAAGCTGTCCGTGTCGCCAATGCTGGTGCGCAATTCAACCACCTGGGTTTGCAAATCAATGAGTTGCTCGGCAATCGATTCACGGTTGAAAAAGTGCGCGTATTCGCTGGCATCCTCCCATTCTTCGATGGGCTTGCCAATGATGCGGCAGTGGTCATCGCCCATGCCCGCGCATTCGACCTCCTTATAGAGAATGGGTCGCCCCATGAAAGAGGAGGTATAGCCGCAGGCATAGCCAATCTGGGTCCAGCATACCGGCTCATGATGTATGCCAAAGTAGTGCCGGTGCCATTGCCCTTCCCATGAGTTCTCCCATAGAAATTCAGCATAGAATGTGCCCGCCACGCGGTCCAGTTCCAGGCGAATCTGCGTCACCTTGACGATGCCTTCCAGCGTGTGCAGCTGCGGACCGGTCAGAAACGCATCGTAATCACTCAGGCTTTGCGCACGGGTGCGCGCCAATTCGGCATCGCGCACGCCAGACTCGTAACCCATGCGGGTGAGCAGGCCCTGGGCGCGCTCCATGCCGAGCGTGTCAATCAGCTCCTTGCGCAGCAAGGCCTGTGCCTGCGCGTGAATGAGCAGCATGCGGTGCTCGTGCAGCCAGATTTGCCCGGTCTGGGCACAAAAATGCAGTTGTGAACGCAAATCGCTGGCGCTGACGTCTCCCTGCGCAGGAGAAACGACGCGAAGTTTGGCCATGACACCCCTTCTTGATTGACCATCGCGGACGTGCCCGATGCAATTGCTGTCAGGCATTTCACCGCCTTGATGGACCGGCTATTCTGACGCCATAACTGGAACCCGGCAAGGATAACCCGAGGCTCATAGTTGATCTGGTTCAAGAGAGTGCAAAGATAATGGCCCTTATGTGGGTTAACCCCTATAGTGCATTGAAAACAACAGCTTTGTCCCCCTCGTTCAGGACGAGGCCTTGCACGATTCAAGGCCGGCGCTGCCAGGTCACCCATGAGATCAACGCGTATTCTTACAATACCATTCAACGGTGATTGTGTTGCGCTTTTTCGCTGCCACGCCTTGAACTTTCGAAAATTGAAAGGATGACATGACATGGAACTGCCGCGAAAAGCACAGAGTAAGGACGCATGAGCATGCAGACTTCGATTTATGCCAAACGCCGCGCGGGCGTTGTCCGTGCCCTGAAAGCGGCGGGCGGCGGCGTTGCCGTGCTGCCCACGGCGCCTGAGCGGCAGCGCAACCGCGACAGCGATTTCCCCTACCGGCACGACAGCTATTTTTATTACCTGACTGGTTTCACTGAGCCGGATGGCTGGTTGGTGATCCAGGCCGATCACAAGGCCGTCAGGACCACCCTGTTTTGCCGGCCCAGGAACCTGGAGCGAGAAATCTGGGATGGCGTACGGCTCGGCCCGAAAGCGGCGGTCGCGCAGTTGGGCGTGGACCAGGCATTCAGCGTGGAATTGCTGGACGAAAAAATACCCGAGCTGCTGGCCAACCAGAACGCGGTGTGGTTTCCGTTCGCGACGCACAAGGGCCTGGAGAGCCAGGTCGATGGCTGGCTGAACAAGGTGCGCGGGCGCGTTCGCCTGGGTGCTGAATGCCCGCAAAGCCAGCACGATCTGTGCAAGCTGCTTGATGAAATGCGCCTGGTGAAAGACCGCCATGAAATTGCCATTTTGCGGCGAGCCGGGGCGATTTCCGCCGCAGGCCATGTGCGCGCCATGCAGACCTCGGCCGCCCTGCTGCGTGATGGCGTGAAGGGAGGCTTGCGCGAATACCACCTTGAAGCCGAACTGCTGCACGAGTTTCGCCGCCACGGTTCGCAGTTTCCCGCTTACACCAGCATCGTGGCGGCCGGCGCCAACGCCTGCATCCTGCATTACCGCGCGGGCGATGGCGAACTCAAGCCCGGGCAGCTCTGCCTGATCGACGCCGCCTGCGAGCTGGACGGCTACGCCAGCGACATCACCCGCACCTTCCCCGCCAACGGCCAGTTCACGCCGGCCCAGCGCACGCTCTATGACATCGTGCTGGCGGCGCAGCAGGCCGCCATCAAGGCCACCAAACCCGGCAAGCGCTTTACCGACCCGCACGACGCCGCCACGCGTGTGCTGGTCGAAGGCATGCTGGAAACCGGCCTGCTGGCCAAGGCCAAACACGGTAGGGTCGATGACGTGCTCGAATCCGGCGCTTACCGCCAGTTCTACATGCACCGCACCGGCCACTGGATGGGAATGGACGTGCACGACTGCGGCGATTACACCGAGCCCGGCAGCAAACCGCGCGAAGAAAAAGACGCGACGGGCCAGCGCGTGATGCGCAAGCCCTCGCGCATCCTCAAGCCCGGCATGGTGCTGACGGAGGAGCCTGGCATTTACGTGCGGCCGGCCAAAAATGTTCCCAGGGAGTTCTGGAACATCGGCATCCGCATTGAAGACGATGCGCTGGTCACCGCCAGCGGCTGCGAGCTGCTGACGCGCGGCGTACCGGTGGATGCCGACGAGATCGAGGCGCTGATGCGCGGGTGAGGGCGCTTAAACCTCACAGCCGGTTTCTCGCGCGGATCGGCTGTTTCGCATGAGCCATGGTTTGTCTTCACCAGGAGGGCATGGTTGACTTGCGCAACAGGCCGGTGTCATTTCATTTTCAAAGGGGAAGATCCGATGCGTGTATTTCAAATTGAAGGCGAATGGGGCATGGACAACCTCAAGGTGTCGCAGCGGCAACAGCCGCAGGCCGGACCGGGGCAGGTGCTGGTGCGCATGAGCGCGTCGTCGCTCAACTTCCGAGACCTGGTGGTTCCCGAACGCGGCTACGGCAGCTACACCGGCAGCTTGCCGCTCATTCCCGTCTCCGACGGAGTGGGTGTGGTGTGCGACATCGGTCCCGGCGTGCGTCGCGTGGCGGTGGGCGAGCGGGTTTGTCCGACCTATTTTCAGAACTGGGTTGGCGGCGAGCCAAACCTTGAACGACTGACCCAGTCGCTGGGCGGTCCGCTTGATGGCACCATGACCGATGTCATGTGTTTGTCCGAGCAAGGTGTGGTCAAAGTACCCGACTACCTGACCGACACTGAAGCGGCAAGTCTGCCCTGCGCGGCGCTGACTGCCTGGAGCGCCCTGACATCGGGCAGCACAGTCAAGGTCGGCGACCATGTGCTGATCCAGGGCTGCGGCGGCGTGGCGCTGTTCGCGGTTCAATTCGCCAGACTCCTGGGTGCGCACATCACCGTCATCACTTCCAGCGACGAGCGGATGGAGCGAGTGCGGCAACTCGGTGCCGACGCAGTGATCAACTACCGCGCTGTACCGGAATGGGCCAAGGCCACACGAGACATTACCCTGGGCCGTGGCTATGACCTAATTGTCGAGCTTGGCGGCGAGAAGACATTACCCCAGTCATTGCGCTGCATTCGCCCCGGCGGCACGATTGCCATGATCGGCATTCTCTCAGGCAGCTCGATGTCGGCCTCGCTGGGACTCATCATCACGCGCGGGGTGCGACTGCAGGGTGTGACTGTCGGCCATCGCGACGGGTTCGAAGCCATGATTCGGGCCATGGATCAGCACCAGGTCAAGCCTGTCGTGGATCGAACCTTCGGCTTTGAGGAACTGAAAGCAGCCATGGCTTACCTCAAGAGCGGGGCCCAGTTCGGCAAGGTGTGCATTGCCCATTAAGCACGGCCAGGAGCAAGGCAATGCGGGCGCAGACCGCAAAAAAGGTAAAATCCGGACACTTGGCCAAGCATTTCAGGAACCCGTCATGTCCAGTCCAGCAAATCCTGCCCCCCAAGCCGCGCACAGCGGCCCCGCGCCTGTCCATGAACCCGACGCGATGGAAGATGTCGTGCGGCTGATTCCCATCGTGCTGCCGCTGGCCGCCGCCGTGCTGATCTTCCTGCTGGCTTTCATTGCTGTTGTGATGACCTGAATCGGCCATGCCAAAACATCAAAGTCCGCACATCGCGGACTTTTTTCGTGGGTTCATGCCATGAATGTCGTGAGGACCCTGATTCCCGGGTTGCCGCGCCGCCGCTGGTCAATCGGCCACTGTCCTATATAAAACCGAATTGATTTTCTGGTGTTGCACGCGCCGAACCATCGTTGTCTGTCAAATGGCTGGCTGACCGTCCTGCTGATAGTGCCTTGGCTTAGTCCCTACACGGCAGGCCCCACGACGAACGCGTGGCCGTGGCTGATCAGCGTATTTTGCGCGGCCATGGTCTGGCTCCTGCGGCGCCGGCTCAGCGTTCGGCTCATTGCCGCTACCTGGGTGCTGGCCGCAAGCCTCAGCGCGGTGATCGGGCTGCTGCAGTATTTTGGACTGGCGCAGGCGCTGAGTCCATGGGTCAGCCAAACCGTAACCGGAGACGCTTTCGCCAATTTGCGGCAGCGCAACCAGTTTGCCACGCTCACCAGCATCGGCCTTGTCGCGTTGATCGCCCTGATTGCATTGCCGGCAACGCCTGGTCCGCGGCCATCGACCGACGCCGTGCCCTGGTGGGCCAACGCCCTGGCGCTTTTATTGGCGTTGGGTAATGCGACCAGCAACTCCCGCACCGGGCTGCTGCAATGGGCGCTGGTGCTGGGGCTCACGCTGTGGTGGAGCGCTGCGGATCGCCGGCGCCAGGTCGTACTGACACTGCGGGCCGTGCTGGCCTATGGAGTTGCGGTGCTGGCGCTGCCCTGGCTGCTGGAGCTGGCCACCGGCGTCACCAGTGGCGGGCTGTTTGGCCGGCTGCTGGAAACATCCAGCTGCGGCAGCCGCCGGGTGCTGTGGTCCAACGTGCTTACGCTGATTGCCCAGAAACCCTGGCTGGGCTGGGGCTGGGGTGAGCTGGCCTATGCCCATTTCATGACGCAGTATGCCGGTCCGCGGTTTTGCGATATTCTGGACAATGCACATAATCTGCCGCTGCACCTCGCGGTCGAGTTGGGGCTGCCTGCCGCGCTGGCTGTCTGTTGCGGTTTGGGATGGCTCGTCTGGCGCGCCAGACCGTGGCGCGAGACAGTGCCGGCGCGGCAGATGGCCTGGGGCGTGCTGGCCGTCATCCTGCTGCACAGCCTGCTCGAATACCCATTCTGGTACGGGCCGTTCCAGCTTGCGGCTGGCCTGTGTGTCGGGGTGCTGTGGGCCAGCGCAGCTGCCGCAGGCTCCAACGCGGGCGAGGCATTCGGCTGTTCACGCCATCAAGAAAGTTGGAGAAATAGCGCTTTAGCCAATGCGCTACATATGTTGATAGCTATTTGTTTAATAGCATTTTCGGTGCTTGCCGCGATGGACTACTACCGCGTGAGCCAGATTTACCTGGCGCCCGAGGAGCGAAGCGCCGCCTATCGCGAAGACACCCTGAACAAGATACGGGGGGTCTGGCTGTTTCGTGAGCAGGCGCGCTTTGCCGAACTGGCTGTTACCGACGTCACGCCCGGCAACGCTGCTGCCGTGTATGTCATGGCCCGGGACCTGCTTCACTATTCGCCAGAGCCGCGGGTAATCGAAAAGCTGATTGAAAGCGCCGGGCTGCTTGGCCGTGATGAGGACGCCGCGCTGTATCTGGCGCGTTATCGCGCGGCATTTCCGCAAGACTATGCGCGCTGGGTTCTGAAAAATCCGGACTGATGCGGGGGCTGCTCTTGGTCGCGTGACTTGTTATACTGCCAGTGCGCCGATTTGCTCAGCTTGCGGGCGCTCTAAAAGTACCGCTAAAGACGAAGCGCCATCAACCCGGACTCGCCCTTGGCAGTGCCGGGTTTTCTTTTCCGTGTCGTCTTTTTTGGTGTTTCGTGTCCTGATTTCGGGTATTTTTATCGTGCCATCCACTTCAATCCTGGTCGCCACGCCACAGTCAATGCATTTCGCCGAGGCCCTGCCGCTGCAAAGCGGCGCGTCGATTCGCTCCTACGATCTGGCCTATGAAACCTATGGCACGCTGAACGCCGACAAATCCAATGCCGTGCTGATTTGCCACGCCCTCAATGCGTCGCACCATGTGGCCGGTGTGTACCTGGACGAGGCCGGCTGCATCAAGGAAAAGTCCGAAGGCTGGTGGAGCAGCATGATCGGTCCGGGCAAGCCGGTGGACACCAATCGGTTTTTTGTGATTGGCATGAACAACCTGGGCTCGTGCTTCGGCTCCACCGGGCCGATGCAGACCAATCCCGACACGCACAAGGTTTACGGTGCCGATTTCCCGGTCGTCACCGTGCAGGATTGGGTCAATGCACAGGCCCGTCTGCTCGATGCGCTGGGGGTCCAGACGCTGGCGGCCGTCATGGGCGGCAGCCTGGGCGGGATGCAGGCACTAAGCTGGACGCTGCAATATCCCGATCGCATTTTGCACGCCGTGGTGGTGGCCAGCGCGCCCAATCTGACAGCCGAAAACATTGCCTTCAACGAAGTCGCGCGGCGCGCCATCGTGACCGACCCCGACTTTCATGGCGGGCATTTTTACCAGCATGGCGTGCTGCCCAAACGCGGCCTGCGCATAGCCCGCATGATCGGCCACATCACGTACTTGAGCGATGACGTGATGAACGAGAAGTTTGGCCGCCAATTGCGCGGCGGCGCGGACATCAGGTTTTCAACGCAGGAGATCGAATTCGAGATTGAGAGCTATCTGCGCTACCAGGGCGACAAGTTTGCCGAGTACTTTGACGCCAACACGTATTTGCTCATCACCCGCGCGCTCGATTACTTCGATCCGGCCAGCACGTTTGGCGGCGACCTCAGCCGCGCTTTGGCAAAAGCCAGTGCCAAATTCCTTCTGGTGAGCTTCAGTACCGACTGGCGCTT
>JAHFQQ010000096.1 GCA_023259235.1 Polaromonas sp.
AGGTCGGGTCGGGCATACATCAGCGTCTTGACGAGCCGGTAGTCGTCGGAGCCGCCGCCTTCGACCATGTAGCAGGCCAGTGTCCAGGGGCTACCCGAAAAGCCGATCAGTGGCACGCGGCCATTGAGCGCCTTGCGAATCGAGGTAACGGCGTCAAACACATAGCGCAGTTTGCTCATGTCGGGCACCGCCAGCCTGGCCACTGCTGCTTCATCGCGCACGGGGGTGGCAAAGCGCGGGCCTTCGCCCTCCGCAAACGTCAGGCCCAGTCCCATCGCGTCGGGAACGGTCAGGATGTCGCTGAACAAAATGGCAGCATCCAGCGGGTAGCGGTCCACCGGCTGCAGCGTCACCTCGGTGGCAAAGTCCGTGTTGGTGGCCAGCCCCATGAAACTGCCCGCTTTGGCACGAGTGGCGCGGTACTCCGGCAGAAAGCGGCCGGCCTGACGCATCAGCCAGATCGGGGTGTAGTCGGTGGCTTGGCGCAGGCAAGCGCGCAGAAAAGTGTCATTTTGAAGAGGTGCGAACATCATGGGATTGTCGCAGGTGCCTGGGGGTCGGGCCTTTGCACCAGGCCGCTTGAGAGCAGGACCCGGTGATCAATCTTGATGCAGTGGTCCTGCACCACCAGCAGGCCCGCGGCTTCGGCTTTGGCGGCTGCGGCCGCGTTGGTGACACCGAGTGGCATCCAGAATGCCTTGGCACCGATGGCAATGGCCTCATCGACGATCGGCAAAATATCGTCGCTGTTGCGAAAGCAGTTCACCAGGTCTATTTTTTCGTGCTGCGCCGCTTCCAGCAGCGTGGCGTAAGCCTTTTCACCCAGCACCTGGCCCTGGGCCATGGCGACATTCGGGTTGACGGGAATGATGCGGTAGCCGCCGGACTGCAGGTAATTCGCCACATCAAAGCTCGCGCGGTGCGGCTTGGGTGAAAGGCCAACCATCGCAATCGTGCGGCAGTGGTTGAGGATGTACGGAATGCGCTTGGCGTGGGGTACCGTATTCATGGGGCTCGGCTCCTTTTGGGTTCGTTCTATTCAAGGAGGGGGCAGTCGCCGGAGCGGGTTCTAATCGATCACAGCTTGGCGAGCTCGGCCCTGAGATCACCAACCGTCAATACTTCCGACAGCAGCACCGGTGCACGCCCAGCCTTGTACAACACATACACCGGCACGCCATTGCGGCCCAGTGCAGTCAGCGCCGCGGTGATGGCCGGATCGCGACGGGTCCAGTCGGCACGCAACAGGGTGACATTTTTCGCCGCAATATCGGCCAGCACGGTCGCGTCGGACAGCGTGGTTTTTTCATTGTACTGGCAGGTCACGCACCAGGCGGCGGTAAATTCGACAAATACGCTGCGCCCTTGCGCGGTAAGCTGCACAACGCGGCTCGGCTCCCAGGCCTGCCAGCCGTCGGCCGGCGCCGTTGCGGTGAGCCTGGAAAGTTCCAGTGGCCTGGTGATATTTTGGCCAAAGGTCCATATGCCAATTGCGCCAAGCGCTATTGAAAATGTAGCAGCCAGGGCTCGGGTCCGACCCTTGAGCGTCAGCGACCAGAGCACCAGTGCAAGCAGCACCAGCAGCGCCAGCAGCGCGCCTGCGCCGTCGATGCCGCTTTGCTGGCCCAGCACCCAGACCAGCCATGCGGCGGTGCCAAACATGGGGAACGCCATCAGTTGCTTGAAGGTCGCCATCCAGGCGCCGGGGCGTGGCAGCGCGCGTGCCACCGCCGGTACCATGCTGGCGGCCAAGTAAGGAAGGGCCATGCCAATGCCAAGGGATGCAAACACCGCCAGCGCCTGCGCCGCCGGCAAACCCACCGCATAACCCAGCGCGGCCCCCATGAAAGGTGCAGTGCAGGGCGAGGCGATGGCGGTGACCAGCACACCTGACAGAAAAGCGTTGATGGCGGGATTTTTTGCCTGATAGACCGTCACGCGGCTGGGCAGCAGGTTACCGAACTCGAACACGCCCGCCAGATTCAGGCCGAGCAGCGTGAACAGGGCCGCCAGCGCGGCCACCACGGCTGGGCTTTGCAGCTGAAAGCCCCAGCCCAGTTGCTCGCCCGCGGCACGCAGGCCCAGCAGCAAGGCAGCCAGCGCCAAAAACGACAACACCACGCCTGCGCTGTAGGCCAGGCCGTTTTTGATGCGGGTGGTCTGGTCTTTTACATGCACAAAACCCACCACCTTGAGCGCCAGCACCGGAAACACGCAAGGCATCAGGTTCAGGATCAGCCCGCCCAGCAGGGCACCGAGCAGTGCCAATAGCAGGCTCGGAGACGGCACGCTGTTTTGCGGTGGCAGCAGCAGGGCGCCAGCCGCATTGGCACCCCGTGCCGTCTCAAGTGCGGGCGACTCCACCCCCACGGCGGCTACGGCAGGCCATTTGCCTGCCACGGGAGCTTCAACGCGGTAGGCCACCTGGTCCAGCGCCACCACCAGCGGCAGTACGTGGGGGCTGTCGCTGCGCTGACCGGACAGCGGCAACTGCGCTGTCCAGACAGCGCCTTGCCACGCTTGTTGCCAGGGCGCGGCGGGCTCTATCACGCTGCCGGTTTCGGGGAAGAACTCCAGTGTCTTGCCCTGCACGGCGGTCGGCAAGCCGCTCAGTGTCAGTTTAAGCCGCTGGCTATCGGCTTTGACTTGCGCCTGAGCGTTGTCAGGCGGCAGACCTCTGGGCGCAGCGTCGAAAGCGGCCTGAAATGCCTGCCCACTGGACGCTGTGGAGCCTTCAGTGGGAATACTGAGCGTGAAGCTCGCGTCCTGCGGGATGCAGACCTCCTTGCAGATCAGCCATGAAGCCTTGAGTTTGACATCAAGCTGTGCGGCATTGAAGGTGGGCGCGACCGTGAGCGGCACCGGCAGCAGGGTGGTGCCTTCGTAGCCATAGTTGGCCAGCGTGCCCACGCGTATCTTTTTGGGCGCGGGCCAGGCAATCTCGCCCGCCGTGATGCCAGCGGGCAATTGCCATTCAAGCCGTGTTGGCAGGCCCGAGTCGCCCGGATTTTTCCAGTAGGTGTGCCAGTTGGGCTGGTGCGCCAGTTGCAAACCCAGCCAGACCGGTTTGCCCGCCCGGATGCCCTCGGGCGCCCAGGCCAGTAATTCGGCGCGCACTTCTGCGGTGCTGACGACGGCCCCCTGAGCCGCCGGGTTTGTGAAACCAATTTGGGCAGTAGCCCATGTGGAAAAAGCGTAGTTAGCTATTAGAACAATAGCAAATGTCAAGCGTTTGAAAATCATGCTGAAAGTCGGAGCTGAAGTCCGGCGGTTAGTTCCTGGGGCGGCCATGTTCTGTACCGCCTCAGTTTCCGTCGGCCAGCAGCGAGCCCTGCGCGAACACCGCGGGCAGCTTCTTTGGCGCCTTGATGCGCAACTGCTTGTTCACGTTTTCCCGGCCAAACACCACCTCGATGTCCGACACCGCGACACTAAACAACGGGGCCAGAAAGCGCACCATGTGGTCGGTCGCCTTTCCTGCGCTGGGCGCGGCGGTCACGCTCACCTTGAGCTGCGTGCCTTTTACCTTGCCGATGGCATCGCGCGCTGCGCCCGGTTTGCCCAGAATGTTGACCACCAAAATATCGCCCTCCCAGGCAAAGAAGCTGTCGCCGGTTGAGTTTCTGGGGCGCATCAGAGCAGGCATCAAGAGGCAAAGCCGAGCACCACCCGACGTGTGTTCGCGCTCTTTTTTTCGATTTTGGTGACGATCACCGCGCCTACCTCCGCCGTATTGGCCACATGGGTGCCGCCGCAGGGCTGAAAATCGATCAATTGTTCAGCGCCTATGCGCAGCGTGCGGACATGGCCGCTGCCGCGCGGCGGCTGCACGCTCATGCTTTTGACCAGCGCCGGATTGGCGTCCAGTTCAGCGTCGGTGATGCTGCCCACGGTAACCGGATGGGCGGCAGCCACCAGGCGGGCGATCCCTGCCGTCAGCGCGTCCTTGTCCAGCGCATCGGTCATGTTGAAGTCAAGCCGCGCATAGTCGGACGTGATCGAGCAGCCGTTGACCAGTTGCGGCACCAGGTGGCACAGCAGGTGGGTGGCGGTGTGAAAACGCATCAGCCGGTGGCGGCGGTCCCAGGCTATGCGGGCCGTGACCGGATCGCCCACTTTCAGGCCGCTGTCCAGCAGCAGATTGAGCACCGAAGCGGCCGGGTCCGGCAGCGCGGGCAAATGGCAAATGGCCGGCGTGAACTGCCCTTCGGCATTTTTGCCTTTGCGCGTATCGCTGATAGCGATTTCCCGGCCATCGGCCAGCACCAGCACACCGGCGTCCCCGGCCTGGCCGCCGCCCAGCGGGTAAAACACGCTGCGGTCCAGCACGACGCCGTGTTCAGTCAGCGCAGTCACCGTGGCGCTGCATTCGGCAAGGTAGGCATCCTCGCGAAACAGGGTGTGTGTCATGATTTGATAATACGCGTTACCTGCTGGCGACCCTGATGCAATTGGACGCAAAATACGGCCATGAACTCTGTCCCTGCCACGCCCGCCGCCTTGCCCCGCTTCTGGGCCGACCTGAAAAGTCCTGATTTTACGCGCCTGGACCTGGCCCGCTGCATCGCTGTGCTGCCAGTGGCGGCGATTGAGCAGCATGGCCCGCACCTGCCCCTCAATGTCGATGCAGCGCTGGTGGACGGCGTGGTGGCGGCCGCCCTGCCGCATCTGCCAGCCGCGTTGCCAGTACTGTTTTTGCCCACGCAAGCCGTCGGCTTGAGTCCCGAGCACGCACGCTTTGCCGGTACGCTCACCCTCAAGGCCGAAACGGTGATCCGGCTCTGGACCGAGCTGGCTGAGTCAGTGGCGGCCAGCGGCATCAAAAAACTTGTGCTGCTCAATTCGCATGGCGGCCAGGTCGGCTTGCTCGACGTGGTGGCGCGCGATTTGCGGGCTCGGCTTGGCATGCTGGTCTACAGCGTGAACTCATTCAACCTGCCGCTGGCGGACGAGCACGGCGCGTCGGTGGCCGACCGGTTCAGCGCGCATGAGCACCGCTTCGGCATTCATGCCGGCGAGATGGAAACGTCCATGATGCTGGCGCTCAAGCCGGGGCAGGTGGATATGGCGAAGGCGCAAAATTTTCACTCCACTTCGCAAGATCGCTCCGAAAAGTTCAGCCTCCTGGGTGATGGCCGCAGCGCCAAACTGGGCTGGCAAATGCAGGACTACAACCCGCACGGCGCGGTCGGCAATGCCGCTGCGGCCACGGCGGAAAAGGGCCGTGCGCTGCTGGGCGCCGCTGGCCGCAGCCTGGCCCAGATGCTTGTCGAGATGGATCAGTTACCGACCGATACGCTGAACAACCAGATGGGCCCTGATGCGGACTGCAAAAAAATCAAACCCCCAAGTGGGCGGTAACCCGCCTGGGGGCTTGTACTGCTGGCCATGCCGGTAAGCCTGCCTGCGGCGCCAGACAAGTATCCGTCATGGCGCTCCAAATAATTTGCTCCATTTGCTGAATTATTTCTAGAATTAAGACAAATAATCTATAAAAATAGAAAATTCAGGTAAATTGTCTTCATGGATATATTTGATCGGAAAATCCTTCAGGTCTTGCAGGCTGATTCACGCACCAGCTTGCAGGAGATCGGCCAGGCCGTCGGACTGAGTGCCTCGCCGTGCTGGGGCCGCATCAAGAAAATGGAAGAAGCCGGAGTGATTGAAGGTTACACCGTGCGCCTCAATGCGCAGGCGCTGGGGCTGGGCGACACCGTGATGGTGCAGGTCACGCTGGACAGCCACTCGGACAACACGCTGGAAAAATTCGGCGAAATCCTGGCGACCATTCCCGAGGTGGTCGAGGCGTACCTGGTGTCCGGCGACTACGACTACCTGCTGCGCGTTGCCGTGCATGACACCAGGGACTACGAGCGTCTGCTGCGCGAGCGGCTCTACAAGATCAAGGGCATACGCCACAGCAAGTCCAGTTTTGTGCTGCGCACATTGAAGAAGGCTGACTTGCCCTTGCTGCACGACCGAGACTCACTCGCGGCCAAACCCTGACACGCGTCATGGGGAAAAGGATGACAACGCCGCCGCGCACCGCGGCTTACCGTTCAAGGCAGGCGCTGCGTGGGCGCAGCGCCGGCATTCAGGCACTTCGAGAGGAGGCAGCATCATGCAGGCAGTGGAATTCTGGTTCAAGCGGTGGAGCCGATGCGCGCTCTGCCTTGCGCTGGTGGGCGGACTGGCTGCATGCGGCGACACCGCCCGGTTGCCGCCCGAGGCGGGCATGGGCCCCAACCCGACCCTGCCGCAACCCAGAATCAGTCTGATTCCCACGGTGAACATTGCGCCCGCGAGCGGTTGGCCCCAAGGCCTGATGCCTGTGCCCATGGCAGGCCTGGCCGCCACTGCGCTGGCCTCCGGGCTGGACCATCCGCGCTGGATCTATGTGCTGCCCAATGGCGACGTGCTGGTGGCTGAAAGCAATGCGCCGCCCCAACCCGACGATAGCCAGGGCATCAAGGGCTGGATCGCCAAATGGGTGATGAAACGGGCCGGTGCGGGTGTGCCCAGCGCCAATCGCATCACCCTGCTGCGCGACGCCGATGATGACGGCGCCGCGGAGACCCGCACTGTGTTTTTACAAAACCTGAACTCCCCCTTCGGCATGGCGCTGATCGGCACGGATTTTTATGTGGCCAACACCGATGCGGTGCTTCGTTTTCCCTACGAAACCGGGCAAACCCGAATCACATCCGCACCCGTGAAGCTGCTCGATCTGCCGGCCGGGCCCATCAACCACCACTGGACCAAGAACCTGATCGCCAGCCCGGATGGCAGCAAGCTATACGTCACCGTGGGATCCAACAGCAATGCGGGTGAGCGCGGCGTGGAGGCAGAGGCGGGCCGCGCGGCAATCTGGGAAGTGGACCCAAAAACCGGCAGCCACCGCATCGTTGCGTCTGGCCTGCGCAATCCCAACGGCATGGGATGGGCTCCTGAAAGTGCTGAACTCTGGACGGTGGTGAACGAACGCGACGAACTCGGCAGCGACCTGGTGCCCGACTACCTGACGTCAGTCAGGGACGGAGCCTTTTACGGCTGGCCTTATAGCTATTACGGACAGCATGTGGACGAGCGCGTCAAACCGCCGCGGCCCGACCTGGTGGCCCGGTCCATTGCGCCCGACTATGCGCTGGGCTCGCACGTGGCGCCTTTGGGCATGGTTTTTTCCAAAGGCAAGGCCTTGCCGGCTGTATTGTCCAGCGGTGTGTTTATTGGCGAGCACGGTTCCTGGAACCGCTTGCCGCGCAGTGGCTACAAGGTGGTGTTCGTGCCCTTCGGGGACGGCAAGCCCCGCGGCCTGCCGATCGATGTGCTGACGGGTTTCCTCAGCCCCGAAGGCCATGCCTACGGCCGCCCGGTGGGCGTCGCCATCGACCAGCGCGGCGCGCTGCTGGTGGCCGATGACGTGGGCAATGTAGTCTGGCGCGTCAGCGGCGTGGCGACAAAGTAGGCGCGCCGGCAGGACAGGATGGCTTGCCGGCCTGGGTTTTTTGGCTAAAAAGGCTGGCAGCCCTTATTCCATAGATGCATGCAGCTCTTGAATCAATAGCAAATTACTGCCGTGGCTTTCGCACTCAAGGGCGGCAGGCGCGGGCGTTGTCAGCCGATGCCGTGAAGCCTCGCGCCCGCCGCCGCGCTCCTTTTAAAACTCATACTCGGTTTGCAGACGGAAAGTGGTCCTGGGAGACGCATTGCTGGTGCCAAAAAGGATGGCCGCGTTGTACCTGATGGCCTGCCTGGTGCCGGTCTTGATCTTGCCGAATATTGCCGGTCCGAACTTGTGCTCTTGTTCGGACGACGGCGCCCATTTGTCCCAGCGGCCCAGGGAGCCGAAGCCCTGCGCTCCCCATTCAAATCGTTCAGATGAGCGGTACTTTAGCTGCACCTGATAGTGCAGTTCGGTTTCGAAAGGCTCGCTCGCCCGAACATGCTTTTGCCAGAGCAGGTTCAGGTTGCCTTGAACGGAACCCCACTCCGCCTGAAAGAGCGGACCGTAAGTGAGTTCGTAGCCCTCGGATCGGTCCTTTGGGTGCTCAATTTCCAGCAGGAATCCGACATCCACGGGGTACTTCCCGGTCTCGGTCAACTGGAAACGATTTTCCCACTCCACCGCGTCGAAAGCATTTGACTGTCCCGGGTCGCGTTTCCACTTGCCGTACAACTCCGTGAACCACCATGAGGTCGCGCCCAAGCCAAATCCGAGCGAGGTGGCGGTGCCGCTGGACATGTCCTTGCGCTGTTCGGCACCCGACTTGAAGTCGATTTCCTTCTCGCCCTGCTCGACAATCGGGGTAAGCACATAGTCGTTGGGCGCTGCGCGCAGCATGGCCGGCACAAGCAGGGGGCACAGGGCAACCAGCGCCCTCGCCAATTTGACGATTCGCATAAAAAAACTCCGGGAAAGGTTAAGGAAAAGCCGTGTTCACCGGGCCCGCGCCACCAGACCCGGCCGTGCCCGGGCGTCGAGACGCTGCTGATGCCGGTGCATCTGCCCGGTGGCCAGGCCGATGATGAGCAGGGTGCCGAGATAAAACGCCAACTGCAAACCCGACGGGCGCGCGTCGTATCCAACGAGTGCGTGCAGCAGGATTCCGAGCGGCGAGCCGGTCTGCAGGAGACCAGAGGTATCCCACAAAGTGCCGGACCACAGATCCACCAGGCCAGCCTGGGCAAGCACCCGGGCCAGCTGGCTGGCAATGGCCGCGGTCAACAGCAGGATCAGCACGTTGGTCACCGCGAAGAGATTGTGTGGCTTGACCCGGGACAGGCCGAAATAAATCATGAGGCCAAATGCCACGCCGCCCAGAACGCCCAGCGATGCGCCAACCAGCATGTTGTGGGCGTTTCCAGGCGCTCCGGTTGCAAGGCCGGCCATGAACAATACCGTTTCAGCGCCCTCGCGCAACACCGCCAGCACGACGGCCACGATCAGCGCCCGCGGGGAGCGAGTGCCATTGCGCACCGAGGTGCCCAATCGTTTGGCATCCTGCGACATTTCCTTGCCATGCGTGGAGATCCAGATGCAATGCCAGGCCAGCATGGCCAGCGCCAGGCTGAGAATGCCGGCATTGACCAGATCCTGGCCGATGCCATCTGCCAGGGTGCTGATCCTGTCGGCACCGGCGGCCAGTGCCAGCGCCCCCAGGATTCCCGCCAGGACGCCGCCGGCGAGCCATTTTGACCGGCCCGCCACGCCACGCGTGGCGGCTGCAACGATTCCCACAAACAGCGCGGCTTCAAAGGTTTCGCGGAAAACAATGATGGCAGTCGCAAACATTCGGATCTCCCTCGGTTCGATGGCTATTCAGCAACCACGGCGCCCTTGGCCGTGGATTCGTTGTATTCCCCTGAAAACTCATACTTTCCCGGTTTTAGCGGCCCGAGAAACAGGACGACCCTGGCACCCGGCGGAACTACCTTCTCCCGGTTCAGAGCATGGCTGTCAAACTCTTCCGGTGTCGTATCCTGGTTGTGCACCGTCAGACGGATGCGCTGACCGGAGGGCACCTTGATTTCAGCCGGCTCGAAGCGGTGGTTTTTTAGGACCAGCAGGACTTCAGGCTCCGCGATTGCAAGTGTGCATGCGCACAGGGCGGCGATGCCGCACGCCATCCGGAACGCTTTGGCAGAGCTGGTAAAGGATTTCATTGCTACCTGTCGGGTTGAAGGAATTACTGAATTGTAATAAGAATCATTCCTAGATGTAAAGGTTATTTTTCTGTTCAGGGATTGCTTGTAGGGTCCTTGAATTTCACGTTCCATCCGGCTGGGGCAGTCAGCGCCGGGATTGCCTTGGTGTGTCCGGGCGGCTCCGGAAGGTCTCAGGCGTAAGTCACCCAGCTCGCGTATTCAGGCGCATCCAGGTGCGGCAGCGTGTTGTAGGTCAGCAGCCGGTGGCCCTTTGGGGTAAAGGAAAATTCGGTGACTGAACAGTTGCGGATGCGCATGTTCAGATCAATCGTCGCCTCGGGGCTGGTTCCCAGAACATGGCCCACGGCGGTCGCGATCGGCCCGCCACTCGAGACCAGCAGCACATTGCCGTCGTGGTTGCGGCGGACATGGTCCAGTGCGGCGCTGACCCCGGCTGCAAAATCGCGGTAGCCGGGCATGCCGCTGGGGCTTACCACGCCGGCCATCCATTGCGCCAGGCCGTCGCGCAGCAGGCGGAAATGGTGTTTGTAACCTTCGGGGGTATCGGGTTTTTCGAGCGGATACGGATGAATGGCAGCGATCACCGCTTCGCTGTTGTATTCATTCAGACTTGCAAAGGGCAGGGCTTCCAGTCTGGCCTCTACGTCCTGGCCCAGGCCCTCGCAGATACCGGCAAAGGTCTGGAGCTGGCGCTTGAGCGTGCCGGTCAGGGCGGCATCGAATGCGACGCCCTTGTACTTGAAGTATTGCCCCAGGCGCACGCTTTGCCGGTGTCCCAGATCACTGAGCTCATCGTAGTTATCGGCGCCAAATGAAGCCTGGCCGTGGCGCACCAGATAAAGTGTTCCCATGGGCAAATTGTGGCGGCAAGCCGGCGCGGCTCCAGTCGCGCATGGGACGGGTGGGCTGCGTGCAACGCTGCCCCGGCACGGGCCGTTTGACAAAAAGTGTCGTGCCTGGAAAACATGGAAGCGGCGATGCGCCTTGCCGGTGTGGTTTTGATGGGCGCCATGACGGCGTGGTGTACCGGATTGATACGCGGTCTGGCCGCGGCCAGGCGGCTCCTCGCTGGGGCATACGGGGTATCTGCGCTAGGCTTGCAGCACCGCGGCCAGCGTTGCGCTGTCCACATTGCCGCCGCTCATTACGGTGCCCACCACCTGACCCTTGAGACGGCCCTTCTCCTGCATTGCGGCGGCAAAGCTGGCCGCGCCCGCGCCTTCGGCCACGTTGTGCGTGTCGGCGTACAGCGCGCGCATGGCCTGGGCCACCTCGTCATCGGTGACCTTCACGATGTGGTCGAGATGCGGCGCCAGCAGGTCGAGCGCCGCCGGGTCGGCAATGCGGCAGGCCATGCCGTCAGCCAGCCAGGTGGTCGCCGGTGACTCCACCACGTGGCCGGCGGCCAGCGAATCGGCGTAGGTGGTGGCATGCGCGCTCACCACACCCACAATGCGCAGCGTGCGTTTTAACGCCAGCCTGGCGGCGATCGCCGAGCACGCGCCCGAGCCCTGGCCAATCGGCACATAGACCACATCGAGTTGCGGCACCGCCTGCATGAACTCCCACCAGTAAGTTGCCACACCGCTGAGCAGGTCGGAGTGAAAGCTTGGCACCATGTGCGCGCCGCGCTCGGCGGCCAGTTTCATGGCGAACTCGCGGCTTTCCTGGAAGTCCTGGCCCTGCTCGATCAGTGTCACGCCGAGCGCGCGCATG
>JAHFQQ010000326.1 GCA_023259235.1 Polaromonas sp.
TCTGAGCAAGGGCCGCATTACTTTCCGCCACATTGCAGGCCGCGGACCAGGTCCGGCACCACGTCAGACGCACTAAGGGCCTGATTAAAATATAACCTGCACATTTGACTCGCCAGCGTCGGGCTGCGTTCTGTTGCGCAAAGCCGGCCTGCTGGCAGTGATCCTGGCGGGCGCCGCGCTACGCCATCACGTCACCCGGCTGGGAGCGCGCGGCCCGCTGATGGTGATCAGGAGCGGGGTACGGGTCCATTCTGGTGCGCGCAATTCCCAGTAGCCCCGTTGCCATGGCTGCCGCAGCAGCTTATGGCCATGTTTGGGGAACGCTTTATGTTCCGCTGGGCGCGGAGATTGGCACGCTTTGCGCCTTCCGCCTGGCGCGTTGGCCGGGTGCAGAACCACTGCGCCGCTGGTTTGGAGAGCGACTGTCGGTGGGCCTGATAGAGCCCCAAAATTCGCTGATGGACTGGCTCTTGCGGCAGCGATCAAAATAGCGTTGCTGACGCCGACGCCGCCGCCGACGCTATTTTTGTGCCGGAATCACCAAAAGATCGCCCGACGTTTTTGGCTGAACAATTACGACGCCTGGTTGGGAAGGCGCCACCACCGTCTCAACCTCGCGAATCACGCCACCGCTGGCAACGCTGCCACTGGTCTCCCCATAGCCCGCTATTCGCGCCTGGCAAGCGATGCGATTTTCTCCCTGGAACACGTCGCATCGCTTCAAGGCATTGGCTGAATATTGTCCACCGTTGTTGTCCACCTGGCCGGCGCGTTTGGCCGCGTTGGCATTTCTCACCTCGGTCAGGCAGGTTGCTGTGTCTTGCTGGGTCTTGCCGCTGAGACAGGCCGCGCGTTCACTTTGGGCGTTGCCTGTGGCGTCAATGCCGGTGGTGCCTGAAGCAATCTGCGCGGACGCGATTTGAGCCGTTGCCGCCGTGACAGCCAGCAAGGCTGCCATTGTGAAATACGCGAACCCCCGACCCAGGCGGTTGCTGCGGACAGGGGGAAAATGCAGTGATTGGGTCATGGCCAAACTCCTTGTTTGAATCTCAAAGCATTGAGTCTGGCGCATTGGTCCGGGTTTCGGTGAAAGACAACACTGCAACTGTGCCGTGCCTTGCGCCGATTCGGCTGTAGGACATCAGCCTGCTACGAAGCCCTTTTTCCGGGCATTCAGGCCAGCAGATCTTTCAGCGTACGGGCAATCACCTTGGTGGCGCGGCGCAGGTCTTGCAGATCGAGCCGCTCGTCGGCACGTTTGGCGTGCGATTCGAGCACCGTGCGTGGGCCTGCGCCATAAATCACGCCGGGAATGCCTGCTTCGCCATAGAGGCGCACATCGGTGTAAAGCGGCGTTCCCATCGCCGCAATGGGTTCGCCAAAAACCTGTTCACCGTGTTTCTGAATCGCTTTCACCAGGGGTTCGATGTTTGGCGACGGCTGCAGTGCACGGGCCAGAAGAAGGCGTTTGATTTCGACGGTGATTCCCGGAAATACGGCCGCGGCATCGGCAATCACCTGGCGCAGGGACGCTTCCACTTCCAGCGGATCTTCCTCGGGGATCATGCGTCGGTCCAGCTTGAACGAAACCTTGCCTGGCACCACGTTGGTATGGGTGCCGCCTTCAATACGGCCCACGTTGAGGTAGGGGTGCCCGATGCCCTTGACGCCTGATGTGACCTGGCTGTAGAGCGTGTTTTGCGCATACAGCGCATTGAGGATGCGGACCGCACCCTGCAGCGCATCGACGCCGCTTTCGGGAATGGCCGCATGGGCCTGGCAGCCATGCACCAAAACTTCCATCTGCAGGCAGCCGTTGTGCGCGGTGACCACCTGGTAGCTGAAACCCGCGGCAATCATCAGGTCGGGTTTCGTGAGTTTTTTTCTCAGCAGCCAACCCGGTCCCAGCTCGCCGCCGAACTCTTCGTCGTAGGTGAAGTGCAGCTCGACATTGCCGTGTAGCTTGGCGCCCAGTGATTCCAGCGCGCGCACCGCAAAGGTGAAGGTGGCGAAGTCGCTTTTGTTCACGGCCACGGCGCGGCCATACATCTTGCCGTTTTCAATCTGGCCGCCATAGGGGTCCGTGGTCCATCCGTCCCCGGGGGCTACCGCGTCGCCGTGCGCGTTGAGGGCAATGGTTTTTCCTTTACCGTAGTGGCGACGCACGATCAGGTTGGTGATCGACTCCAGCCCGCTGGCATGTACTTCGTCAGCAGGAACGGCAAACTTTTCAGCTTCAAAGCCGAATGCCCGGAGCAACTCGGCGGTGCGTTTGGCGTGCGGCATATTGTTGCCGGGCGGGGTGTCGGTCGGCACGCGAACGAGTTCCTGAAGAAAGCGCACTTCTTCGTCAAAGTGGGCATCGATCCAGGTGTCGAGTTTGTCGTAGTCGGTCATACCGTTTCGCCGGCAAGGTGGTTGAGGAGCTGCAAAAAGGCTTCGGCGGCAAGCTGCATGTCGTCGCTGGTTGTGCTCTCCAGCGGATTGTGGCTGATACCGGAATTTTCGCCGCGCACAAACAGCATGGCCTGCGGCATGATTTCGTGCAGTTTCATTGCGTCGTGACCGGCGCCGCTGGGCATCCGGTGCAGCGCAACCCCCAGCGCCTGCACGGCGCGTTCCCAGTGCTGCTGCAAGGCCGGTGCGCAGGGCGCCGCCGCGGCGCGCATGGTTTCCTGGACGGCATGGCCCAGCCCGCGACGCTGGCACAGGGCCTTGAGTTCGAGCAGCACATCGGTTGCCAGCGAGTCGCGTTGCGCATCGCCCGGCGCGCGCAGGTCGAGCGAAAACACACAGCGCGCGGGCACCACGTTGATCGAGCCGTTTGGCACCTGCAGCATGCCGATGGTTCCGACCGCATCGCCATCTTGCGCAGCGCGCCTTTCCACGTAGAGCGCAAGCTCGGCCGCGCCAGTCGCGGCGTCGCGGCGGCGGTTCATGGGCGTGGTGCCCGCGTGGCTGGCCATGCCGGTGATCTCGCACAGAAAGCGCACGGCGGCATTGATGGAAGTCACCACACCCAGGGGAATCGCGAGCTCGGCCAGCACCGGCCCCTGCTCGATGTGGACTTCAACAAAGCCCAGGTAGCCCGATGGCGCGCGCTTGATC
>JAHFQQ010000097.1 GCA_023259235.1 Polaromonas sp.
GCGCGCGAGCATGGCCTGGCCGATGGTGTTGTTGATCTTGTGCGCGCCGGTGTGGTTGAGGTCTTCGCGTTTCAGGTAGATCTGTGCGCCACCCTGCTCGCGGCTCATGCGGGCCGCGTGGTAGATCGGTGAGGGGCGGCCCACAAAATGCTTCAGCTCGTAATGAAATTCAGCAAGAAATTCCGGGTCGTGCTGGTATTTGGCGTAGGCACCCTTCAGCTCGTTGATGGCGTGGGTCAGCGTCTCGGGCGCAAAACTGCCGCCGTAAATCCCGAAGTGACCCGAGCGGTCAGGTTGGTGATAGTCGTACATGGTCTTTGATTGGTTGAGGACAGGGCAGCTCATTTGCTGCGCTCATGGAGCCTGGTCTGTCCCGCAAGGTTTTCGAATTGCTCGTCGGCAGCGCGAACGGCCGCGACGAACTGGTTGATCTTGTCGGCGCTTTTGATTCCTTTTGAAATCTCGACGCTTGAACTCACATCGACAGCCAGTGTTTTACAACGCGGCCGGACCTGCAAAATGCCATCGGTCACGTTTGCATGCGTCAACCCACCAGACAAGACGAGGTGAGCACTGACGCTTGGAGGAAGCAGTGACCAATTGAATGTTTTTCCGCCGCCACCATATCCTTCGACATGGGCGTCGAGCAGGATGGCCTGGGCTGCTGAGTAATCTTGAGCGTATTTTACGAGGTCGAAGCGGGCAGCGCCCGATGCGGGGTTTTCGTCCAGCGGAATCCGCGCGGCACGCATGAAAGGCCGACCGGCCCCGGCACAGAATTCAGGCGATTCATCACCATGAAATTGCAGCATGGCCCACGGAACATGGGAGCATGCAGCTATAACTTCAATAGCAGATGCATTGACAAAGAGGAGCACTGGCGTCACAAATGGGGGCAAACAGCGGGCCAGCTCGGCGGCGCGCTCGGCACTCACATGGCGTGAGCTGGGCTCGTACAGCACAAACCCGACCGCGTCGGCGCCCGCAGCCACCGCGCTGTCCACGTCTTGCTCACGCGTCAGGCCGCAAATTTTGATGCGCGTCCTGATGTGTGGTGAGCTGGCGCCCGCAGGGACACCTGAGTTGGCGCGCAAAGCAGGGTTGGTGGTGCTCATGGCAGCCAATCATAAGCCGCCGTGCGCCCTGGCAAGCCGTAGTGGTCCGGGTAAACCGGGCCCAGAAAATACAGGCCGTCAGGCGAGAAAGTGGGTGCCGATACGGCGCGGCTGCGTGCAGCAACCACCTCGGCCAGCCAGTCGGGCGGATAGCGGCCCTGGCCAACCGCCAGCAGGCAGCCCATGATGTTGCGGATCATGTGGTGCAAAAAAGCGTTGGCCTCAAACTCGAAGCGCCAATAGCGTGAACCCGCCCCGGCGCGCTGGGAAATTTCAATCCGGCTGAGCGTCTTGACGGGTGATCTGGCCTGGCATTGTGCTGCCCGGAATGAACTGAAATCGTGCTCACCCATCAAATGCGCGCTGGCTTGCTGCATGGCGTCGCCAGCGAGGGGCCGGCAAACCCAGCCGACACGCCCGGCCTCCACGCTGGGGCGCACCGGGGACTCGAGTACGACGTAGGCGTAACGGCGCGCGATGGCGCTGCCGCGCGAGTGAAAGTCATCGGGGACCTGGCGTGCCCACTGCACCGCAATGTCGGGTGGCAGGAAAGCATTGGTACCGCGCACCCAGGACTGGGCCTGGCGCTGCAGCGAGGTGTCGAAATGCGCCACCTGCATGAGCGCGTGCACGCCTGCGTCGGTGCGCCCGGCGCAATTGACGCGCACCGGCCGGGCCGCCAGTCTGGTCAACGCCAGTTCCACCTGGTCCTGAACGGTTTTGCCCGAGAGCTGGCTCTGCCAGCCCTGATAGGCGTTGCCGCTGTAGCTGATGCCGAGCGCGATCCTCACAGGCAACCCTGCAACGGTGAACGCCAGGCGTTCAGGTTGCGCTCATGACAGCGCGTTGAGGAACGCCTGCGCCTTGATTTTCAGTGGTCCGCTGGATTTTGCCAACACTTCTTCTGCCAGCGATCTGGCACCGATCGCGTCACCCAGCGAACGGAATTCCTCGGCCAGCTGGAACCTGGTTTCAAGTGGGTCGCCTGGTGTGTCTGTCAGGGCATGTACGGAGCTTTCAGTTACGGGCTCCGACAGGTCCAGGGACAATGAGGCCAGATCGAACTCCAGCATGCTGCCGCTGGATTCCGCGGCCGGCATTGCAGCCTTTTGCGGGGTCGGCACCGGTTTGGGTGCGGTGAAGGGCTCGGGCGCAAAAGTCAGCCCATCAGACGGGACATTAATACTAGGGGCGGATGGTGCAGCAGCTTTGGTGCTGGGTGGTGGGGGCGAAGGTAGCTCGGGCAGTGCGGCCGTCGCAGTGCCAATATCCAGCTCGCCGACGCCTGAATCCCAGTTTATAACCGGGACCGGCTCTGGGGTGCGCGTGGGGGCAGTGGGTAACTGAGCGGTGATGGCGGCGGGCGTTGTAGGCAAGCCAAGCGAATCGCTTGGTGGCAAATCGAAGTCGAGGTCAACATCTACTGCCGGGATCGGCATGGGCGTTTGTTCCGGACGGGCTGCCGGCGCCGCGCCGGACGGCTGGAGCGCAGCGGCGCCTGCGCTGTCGGGCTGTCCACCCGGCTGGTACATCGGGTTGCCGGGATCGAGTTCACGGCCCATTTCGGTGATATAGGCCCACTCGGGGCCAGTGCCTTGCGTCAGGTTCAAGGCATCGATAGCCACGGGTTCAAACGCCTTCTTGTCGCGCCGCTTGGCGTAAATTTCCGCCAGCTTGGCATGTATGGCAGTGCGGGTCGGGTGGGTATGCAGGGCTTCCTTGAGGATTTCCTCTGCCTGCAAGTCGCGGCCATAGGCCAGGTAAACATCGGCTTCGGCCACTGGATCGACGTCACCGGCTGCGTCAAGCTGGCTGGGCGAGTACACCAGGGACGAACCCGTAATGTTGCCATCGTTGGTGTCAATGCGCTGGCCACCGCTGGCACCAAAGAAGGAATCAGGCTGAAGGCGGCTTTCCAGAAAGGAGCTGTCCACCTGGGCCGTGTTCCTGCGCTGGCGATAGCGGTAAAAACCGAAGCCAGCCAGCAGCGCCAGCAAAATACCGGCCAGAGGCAAAACCAGCGGGTTTTCGAGCAGTCCATCGATCAGACTGGGTTCGGGTGGTGGCATGGTGGCCGCAGGTTTCTTGGCGGCAACCGCTTTCGGCACTACTGCGGCGCTGGGTGCCGCAGGCCGCGAAGCCGAAACGACAGGTGCTGCAATGGCGGGCGGGACGGCGGACGCTGCCACCGCCGCAGCCGCTGCCGTGTCATTGCCGGTTTGGGTTGAACTGGCTGCCGGCGCGGCAACCGGTGCCGGCACCGGCACGGGGACACCCGGCGCTTTCGCGGCACTGGTAGCGGGTGTTGGCGCCAGAGCCGGGGCTGCTTCAAGCTTGTTGAGGTCGTTAATGTTTTTTGACAACTCCGCCACACGGGTCGACGCGTCTTTGGCCTGTCTTTCTTTCGCGATGGCATCTTCGGCCGTGGCGGCGGGTTTCCCCTGAATCGCACCCTTTGAGAGGGTCAGCATGTCGGGCGTGGCGTTTGCCCGCGCGCGGTCTTCAACGCTGGCTTGCACTTTTCCGCCGGCCCGGCGCTCGGCACTGGCAACCTTGGCGGTGGGCACCCCCTCCGCCAGCTTGCGGCGGAAGGCATTGAAATCTTTGCTTTGCGCCACAATGGTCTGCCTCGCCTCACCGGGAGGAACCGCACTGGCTGCCTGTGCGCCCGGAATTTCCAGCACCGCACCCGCCCTGAGGCGGTTGATGTTGTCACCAATAAAAGCGTTTGGGTTGCTGGTGAGCAATGCCACCAGCATCTGATCAAGCGACACGCCGTCCGGCTTGTTTTGGGCTGCAATTCTGCCGGCGGTGTCCCCGGCTTTGACCGTGACTTGTTTGTTGTCAAAAGATGCTTTTTCAGAAGGACTGGCCTTGGCCGCAGGTGCCTCGGCAACCGGCGCGGACCGGGTCCTGGGCGGAGTCGGCCGAGCATCGGGAATGGCAGCAATTGGCCTGGCGGGCGGAGCCGCCTCTGGAGCCACTGGTCGGGTCAGGATTGGGGCGGTGGGGGCGACAGCCACGCCGGAGTTGCCTGACCGCATGTTGGGCGGGTCAAACAGCATGGTGTAGTCGCGGGTGATGCGCCCGGTTGACCAGTTAGCCTGGAGAATCAGGTCCACGAACGGTTCGGTGACGGGGCGGCGGCTGGTTAGGCGCAGGAAGGATCTGCCATCCGCGCGACGCTGCAGACTTATTTCCAGGTCTGTCATCATGGCGCTGTAGTCGAACCCTGCCGCCTTGAACGTCTCGACGGGTGCAACGCCAGCCTTCAGGCTGGAGGCTTCGTCCGCATTGATGTCCGCAATGTCGATTTCCGCGCGAAGCGGTTCGCCCAGCGCCGACTGGACGGTGATTCGCCCTAGCGCCAAAGCATGGGCTTGCGCACTTGCCAGGCTGGCGAGTAGCGCAACTGCACTTGCCAAGATACCCATACGCCAGCGACTGGTGATCTTATTCATGGCGTTTTGAGCCTCCAGTGCTCGGTCTGCTTGTAACTCTATTCTGCTTGTGCGCACAAAAACCTCAATGCGAATTTTCGAAAAACAACCTTAACATCAAGGCGTTAGGCTGACAAGCTAAGACAGCACTTAAGTTTTTGCACAGCGAGTTGGCATCAACTTACAGGTTTCATTTGTTGCCTGCTGACAACGACCAGTGACAAGTAGTTACGAGTAGCGATCATATCCCTCGAACCGTAAGCCAGAAATATTTCAGCACTGCAAAAGGATGCGCAACATGCGGCGAAGCGGCTCGGCGGCACCCCACAATAATTGGTCGCCAACGGTAAAAGCACCGAGGTATTCAGGCCCCATGGCCAGTTTGCGCAGACGCCCCACGGGAATCTGCAGCGTGCCCGTGACGGCAACCGGTGTCAGTTCCCTGATGGAAGCCTCGCGCGTGTTGGGAATCACTTTAGCCCAGGCATTGTCGGCCGCGATCAGTGCTTCCACGTCGGCCAGCGGCACGTCCTTTTTCAGCTTGAAGGTCAGCGCCTGGCTATGGCAGCGCATCGCACCAATCCGTACACAGAAGCCATCGACCGGGGTTGCGGCGGTGCCAAAGCTCGTGCCCTGGCCCAGAATCTTGTTGGTCTCGGCACCGGCCTTCCATTCTTCCTTGCTCATGCCGTTGCCCAGATCCTTGTCGATCCAGGGGATCAGCGAGCCGCCCAGCGGCACGCCGAAGTTGGCCGTTTCGGCGGCGCCCAGGGATTGCTGTTTGGCCAGCACGCGGCGGTCGATTTCAAGAATGGCGGATTTCGGGTCGTCCAGCAACGCGCGGACTTCGGTATTGAGCGTGCCGTATTGCGTGAGAAGTTCGCGCATATGCTGGGCACCACCGCCGGACGCGGCCTGGTAGGTCATGCTGGTCATCCATTCGACCAGTCCGGCCTTGTACAGTGCGCCAACGCCCATCAGCATGCAGCTGACCGTGCAGTTTCCGCCAATCCAGTTCTTGCCGCCTTTGGCCAGCGCGTTCTGGATCACCGGCAGGTTGACCGGATCCAGGATGATGACGGCATCGTCATTCATGCGCAGCGTGGAAGCGGCGTCAATCCAGTGGCCTTTCCAGCCAGCGGCGCGCAGCTTGGGGTAGACCTCTGAGGTGTAGTCGCCGCCCTGGGCGGTCAGAATCACGTCACAGCGCTGAAGGGCCTCGATATCGAAGGCGTCTTTCAGCGTGGTTTCGTTTTTGGCCTGTGCCGGGGCTTTGCCGCCGGCGTTGGAAGTCGAGAAGAAAACCGGCTCGATCAGGTCAAAGTCGCCTTCGGCCTGCATGCGGTCGATCAGCACCGAGCCGACCATGCCGCGCCAGCCGACGAGTCCTGTGAGATTTTTCATGATGCGCCCTTCAAAAAGTCAAAAATGAAGCTTTTCGGCCCGGCTCATCGGGCCGGCAGGGCACGACGAACCGGGCTGGTCAGCCTTTAATGGTGGTCGTTTTGGTGGTCTGGGCAAAAACCGGCGCAGCGCCGATCGCGCGCGAAGCGGCGACAAGGCGGGTGACAACGGGGTTTTTACGCATGTGTTGATTGTAGCCAAGCTTGGCTTTACCGTAGCTGACGCACTCGCCAAACCACCGTTAACGGGCTGGTTTGGCGCAGTTTCGCGGCAAAAAAACGTCAGGCCAGTGCTTTGACCACTGCGTTGCCCATCCCCACCGTGCCGACTTTGGTCGTGCCTTCGCTGTAGATGTCGGGTGTACGCAGGCCTTGCGTCAATACCGCGTCCACGGCTTTTTCGATCCGCGCGGCGGCTTCCGGCTGGTTCAGGCTGAAACGCAGCATCATGGCCGCGCTCAAAATCGTTGCCAGCGGATTGGCCACGCCCTTGCCAGCAATGTCCGGCGCGCTGCCGTGGCTGGGTTCGTACAGGCCCTGGTTTTTGGCATTGAGCGACGCTGACGGGAGCATGCCAATCGAGCCGGTGAGCATGGAGGCCTCGTCCGAGAGAATGTCGCCAAACATGTTGCCGGTGACGATCACGTCAAACGCCTTGGGCGCCTTGACGAGCTGCATCGCGGCGTTGTCCACGTACATGTGTTGCAGCTCCACGTCGGGGTATTGCTGGCCGACTTCGGTCATCACGTCTTTCCAGAACTGGAAAGTCTCCAATACGTTGGCCTTGTCAACGCTGGTGACGCGCTTGCTGCGTTTGCGTGCAGCCTGGAAGGCAACGTGGGCGATGCGCTCAATCTCTGGGCGGCTGTAGCGCATGGTGTCGAAGGCTTCCTCGGTGCCGGGGAAGTGGCCATCGGTGGCGACGCGGCGGCCGCGCGGCTGGCCGAAATAGATGTCGCCGGTCAGCTCGCGGATGATGAGGATGTCAAGGCCGGCGACCAGCTCGGGTTTGAGGCTGGAGGCGTGGGTGAGCTGCCTGTAGCAGATGGCCGGTCGGAAGTTGGCAAACAGGCCCAGGTTTTTGCGCAGGCCCAGGATAGCCTGCTCGGGACGCAGGGGACGGTCCAGCTTGTCGTATTTCCAGTCGCCGACCGCGCCAAACAGGATGGCATCGGCGTCCCTGGCCAGCTTGAGCGTGCTCTCGGGCAGCGGGTGGCCGTGGGCCTCGTAGGCGGCGCCGCCGACCAGCGCGCTTTCCATGTCGAACTTCAGGTCCAGAGTCTTCAGAACCTTGACGGCTTCGGCGACGATTTCGGTGCCTATGCCGTCACCGGGAAGAATTGCGATTTTCATGGTTGCTCTTTTATTGATAGCTGTTTACACCAGTCCCATAAGGGCTGGAGGCACTATTGATACAAAAAATCGGGAATCAGGCGATCAGGGTATGCGCCAGCCAGGGCTTTTTCGCCAGGCGTTCAGCTTCAAAGGCCTTGATCTTGTCGCTCTGGCGCAGGGTCAGGCCGATGTCGTCGTAACCGCCCAACAGGCAGAACTTCTTGAAGGCCTGAACCTCGAAGGGAACCTCTTCACCCTGCGGCTTGATCACCACCTGGCGCTCCAGGTCGACCGTGAGCTGGTAGCCGGGAAAGGCCAGCGCCTCGTCGAACAGCTGGCTGACCTGCGCTTCGCTGAGCACGATGGGCAGCAAACCGTTCTTGAAGCTGTTGTTGAAAAAAATGTCGGCGTAACTGGGCGCGATGATGGCGCGAAAGCCATATTGGTCAAGCGCCCAGGGCGCGTGTTCGCGCGATGAGCCGCAGCCGAAGTTCTTGCGCGTCAGCAGGATGGAGGCACCCTGGTAGCGTGGCTGGTTCAGCACAAAGTCCGGATTCGGCTTGCGGGTGGCCGGGTCCTGGCCGGGAAAGCCGGCATCCAGGTAGCGCCACGCGTCAAACAGGTTGGGACCAAAGCCGGTCTTGCGGATGGATTTAAGGAACTGCTTGGGGATGATGGCGTCAGTATCGACGTTCTCGCGATCCATTGGGGCCACGAGGCCCTTGTGCATGGTGAATTTTTGCATGATTGATTTCTTTGAATAAATCGAAGTGGTGTGCCGGCTGTCTTTTCAAGCGGCCGCGTGGATCCGGCTTTGCCGGTCCGCAGAGGCCGCCCCCGCGAGGGGTGATCCGGCAACACGCAGCGAGCCGAGAAGGGGGGTCATGAAAACTTCCGGATATCGACAAAGTGACCGTACACGGCCGCCGCGGCTGCCATGGCAGGGCTGACCAGATGGGTGCGGCCGCCCGCGCCCTGGCGGCCTTCGAAGTTGCGGTTGCTGGTGGAAGCGCAGCGCTCGCCAGGCTCCAGCCGGTCGGCGTTCATGGCCAGGCACATCGAGCAGCCGGGTTCGCGCCACTCAAAGCCGGCGGCGATAAAGATCTTGTCCAGCCCTTCACGCTCGGCCTGTTCCTTGACCAGGCCAGAGCCCGGCACCACCATCGCCAGCTTGACGTTCTTGGCCACTTTCTGGCCGAGTTTCCTGATGACTGCCGCGGCCTCGCGGATATCTTCAATCCGGCTGTTGGTGCACGAGCCGATAAACACCTTGTCGATATGGATGTCGTTCAGCGCCTTGCCCGGTTCCAGACCCATATAGGTCAACGCGCGCTCGATGGCGCCGCGCTTGTTGGCGTCTTTTTCCTTTTCAGGGTCAGGCACCTTGTCTTCAATCGACAACACCATTTCGGGCGAAGTGCCCCAAGTGACCTGGGGCAGGATCTGGCTGGCGTCAAGCTCGACCACCGCGTCGAATTTCGCATCCGTGTCGGAGTGCAGGGTGCTCCAATCACGCACCGCCTGGTCCCACTCCGCACCGGTGGGGGCCAGCAGGCGGCCTTTCACATAGTCAATGGTCTTCTGGTCCACCGCCACCAGGCCAGCGCGCGCGCCTCCTTCAATCGCCATGTTGCACACTGTCATGCGGCCTTCCATGCTGAGCGCACGGATCGCCGACCCACCGAATTCGATGGTGTAACCAGTGCCGCCGGCCGTGCCGATCTTGCCGATGATGGCCAGCACGATGTCCTTGGCGGTTATGCCCCGGGCCAGCTTGCCTTCAACTCTCACCAGCATGTTTTTGGCCTTTTTGGCCAGCAGGGTTTGCGTGGCCATCACGTGCTCTACTTCGCTGGTGCCAATGCCGTGCGCCAGCGCGCCAAACGCGCCGTGGGTGGAAGTGTGCGAGTCGCCGCAGACCACGGTCATGCCGGGCAGCGTGGCGCCGTTTTCGGGGCCGATCACATGTACAATGCCCTGGCGCCTGGACATGAACGGAAAGAAGGCTGCCGCGCCGAACTCCTTGATGTTGGCGTCCAGCGTGGTGATTTGCTCCTTGCTGACCTGGTCGGTAATCCCGTCGTAGCCGAGTTCCCATCCGGTGGTGGGCGTGTTGTGGTCGGCGGTCGCCACGATGGAGCTGACACGCCAGACCTTGCGGCCGGCCTCGCGCAGTCCTTCAAAGGCTTGCGGGCTGGTGACCTCGTGTACCAGATGCCGGTCGATGTAAAGAATGGCGGTGCCGTCTTCTTCGGTGTGGACGACGTGCTCGTCCCAGATTTTGTCGTAAAGGGTGCGTCCCATGTGATTTCCTTCCTGGTCAATCAATGATTTTAGGTGGGTGAGGCCGGCTCTGGTTGCTGTGCCGGTATCTCTTGCGGGCGGCGCGCGAGATGGTCGACCAGCAGCCGGGCAGCCAGCGGCAGGGTGGAGAATTCCCGCGCCACCAACTCGATTTGTCGTGTTGCCCAGTTGTCGAGCAGTTCCACCGATTCGAGCTTGCCGACGCCGTGCATCAGTTCAAAGGCGCGCTGCGGCATCACGCCCACGCCGAGGCCGCTGTCGATCATTCGGCACATGGCATCCAGCCCGGTGACGTGGATGCGCAGCCTGATGGTGCGTCCCACGATGGCGGCGGCCTGCCGCATAGCCAGGTAAATCGAGCTGTTGGAATGCAGGCCGACCTGGTCATAGTCCAGTGCGGCTTCAAAATTAATGGCGCCCTGCGCGCACAGCGCATGGCCTCTTGGTGTAATCAGCACCAATTTGTCATGGCGGTAGGCAAGCGTCTGGAGGTTCCCCGTACCGTTGGCTGTATTGCAGATGCCAAGGTCTGCGGCGCCTTCCTGCACGGCACGGATGACCTCGGTGCTGAGATGCTCTTCGAGGTCAATCTTGATTTCGGCATGCTGGCGTATGAATGCGCCCAGGTCTTCGGGCAAAAACTGCACGATGGCTGAAATGCTGGCGTGCACCCGTACGTGTCCGCGTACGCCATTGGCGTATTCACTGAGCTCACCCTGCATTTTGTCAAGGCTGAAGAGCACCGAGCGCGCATGGTGCAGCAGACTTTCGCCGGCCGGGGTCAGGTTAACGCCCCGGGAATGGCGGTGCAGCAGCGGGGTGCCAAGCACGGCTTCCAGGTCGCTCAGTCGCTTGCTGACGGCCGAGGCAGCGATGAATTCGCGCTCTGCCGCCTTGCCGATGCTGCCGAGCTCGCACACCGCCACAAACAGCTGAAGCGAGGTCAGGTCGATGCGGCGAGCGAAACTGCGCTCGGAATTATTGACGGGCATGGGCATGTTGGCATCGCCTTTGGCGATGGTTTTTGATTTTGCCCTAATGTTTAAAGTTCTGCCATCGCGATACAAGATGTCTAGCCTGCCAAAAATGATACTACTGGCCAGTTGGCTGGAATATATCAACGTTTTTTGGCGACAGCCCTTGCCTGACGGGCGTAAGTAGCTATTAGAAATATAGCATCTTCTGGCGGCTCGTCAGATTGGCAGGTAAAAAGAAACCCGCGGATGCTGCCGTCACACGGGTTTTATGGCTGGGCGTTTAGCCCAAAAACCGTTTAACGCTGGGAGATGGGCTTCACGTCGCGCGGTGTTGAGCCCGTGAACAATTGGCGTGGACGGCCAATCTTGTACTCGGGGTCGCCAATCATTTCGTTGAGCTGGGCGATCCAGCCCACGGTGCGGGCCAGTGCGAAGATGGCGGTGAACAGCGGCACCGGAATGCCGATGGCGCGCTGCACGATGCCTGAATAGAAATCAACATTGGGGTAGAGCTTGCGGGAAACGAAATAGTCGTCTTCCAGTGCAATCTTTTCCAGGGCCATCGCCAGCTTGAACAGCGGGTCATTTTCCAGGCCCATCTCCCGCAGCACTTCCTTGCAGGTTTCCTGCATCAGCTTGGCGCGCGGGTCGTAATTTTTATAGACACGGTGACCAAAGCCCATCAGCTTGACGCCGGAGTT
>JAHFQQ010000327.1 GCA_023259235.1 Polaromonas sp.
AGGATCTGCCCAGTGGTGACGTGAAATACCACCAGGGATTCAGTTCTGATGTGACAACGCCAGGTGGTCCTGTCCATCTGGCGCTGGCCTTCAATCCGTCACATCTTGAAATCGTGAATCCCGTGGTGGAAGGCTCAGTTCGCGCCCGCATGGACCGCCGGGCTGATCCGAAGGGCTTGCAGGTGTTGCCCGTGCTGGTGCATGGCGATGCTGCCTTTTCGGGGCAGGGCGTGGTCATGGAGACGCTGGCGCTGGCCGAAACCCGCGGCTATTTCACCGGCGGAACCGTGCACATTGTCATCAACAACCAGATCGGCTTTACCACCAGCGACCCGCGCGACAGTCGATCCACGCTGTATTGCACGGATATTGTCAAGATGATCGAAGCGCCGGTGCTGCACGTCAATGGTGACGATCCGGAGGCGGTGGTGCTGGCGACCCAGCTGGCGCTCGAGTTCCGCATGGAATTTCAGAAAGATGTCGTGGTTGACATCATTTGCTACCGCAAGCTGGGCCATAACGAACAGGATACCCCCGCGTTGACCCAGCCGCTGATGTACAAAAAGATCGCCCAGCACCCGGGTACCCGCAAGCTGTATGCGGAAAAGCTGGCGGCGCAGGGCATGGGCGAAGGGCTGGGTGACGAAATGGTCAAGGCCATGCGAGCGGCACTTGGTGCCGGCAAGAACACGTTTGACCCGGTGCTGACCAATTTCAAGAGCAAGTACGCGGTTGACTGGACTCCTTACCTGGGCAAGAAGTGGACCGATGCGGGGGACACCGCGATCCCGATGGCCGAGTGGAAACGCCTCGCCGACAAAATTTGTATCATTCCTTCCAGCATCACGCCTCACCATCTGGTCAAGAAGGTCTATGACGACCGCGCGGCCATGGGCCGGGGTGAGATTCCGGTGGACTGGGGCATGGGTGAGCACATGGCCTTTGCCTCGCTCGTGGCCAGTGGCTACCCGGTGCGCCTTTCGGGCGAAGACTCGGGGCGCGGCACCTTTAGCCATCGCCATGCAGTGATTCACGACCAAAATCGCGAGAAGTGGGACACCGGAACCTATGTGCCATTGCAAAATGTGGCCGAAAACCAGGCGCCATTCGTGGTTATCGACTCGATATTGTCAGAGGAAGCGGATCTGGCGTTTGAGTACGGCTACGCATCCAATGACCCGAACACGCTGGTGATCTGGGAGGCACAGTTTGGCGATTTCGCCAACGGTGCGCAGGTGGTGATTGACCAGTTCATCGCCTCGGGCGAGGTGAAGTGGGGGCGCGTCAATGGCATCACGCTGATGCTGCCGCACGGCTACGAAGGCCAGGGGCCGGAGCACAGCTCGGCCCGCCTTGAGCGCTTCATGCAATTGTCCGCGGACACCAACATGCAGGTGGTTCAGCCTACCACGGCGAGTCAGATTTTTCATGTGTTGCGCCGCCAGATGGTGCGCAACTTGCGCAAGCCGCTGATCATCTTGACACCCAAGTCCTTGCTGCGTAACAAGGACGCCGCCTCACCGTTGTCCGAGTTCACCAAAGGCGGTTTCCAGACCGTCATTCCAGAGCAAAAGGAAGACATTAACAAAAGAGCCGACAAGGTCAGGCGCATCATTGCCTGTTCAGGCAAGGTCTATTACGATCTTGCCAAGAAGCGCGACGAAAAAGCCGTTGAGGATGTCGCAATTTTGCGCGTTGAGCAGCTCTACCCGTTCCCGCACAGGGCTTTTGCGGCCGAACTGAAAAAATATCGGAACCTCACCGACATCGTCTGGTGCCAGGACGAGCCGCAGAACCAGGGGGCATGGTTCTTCGTGCAGCACTATATTCACGAAAACATGGCCGAAGGCCAAAAGCTTGGTTATTCAGGCCGCGCGGCGTCCGCGTCGCCGGCTGTTGGATATTCCCATCTGCATCAGGAGCAGCAAAAAGCGCTGGTGGACGGTGCCTTTGGCAAACTCAAGGGTTTTGTGATGACCAAATAGGGTCGCGACGAACTTCTGAAATAAAAACATACCCGAAAGAATCGAAATGACTACCGTTGAAGTCAAAGTGCCGCAGTTGTCCGAGTCCGTGGCGGAAGCCACCATGCTGCAGTGGAAAAAAAAGGCCGGCGACGCAGTCGCTATTGATGAAATACTGATTGAAATTGAAACCGACAAGGTGGTGCTGGAGGTGCCAGCGCCCTCAGCCGGAGTGCTGATTGAGCTGCTGGTGCCTGATGGCGGCACCGTGGTGGCTGATCAGGTGATCGCCAAAATTGATACCGAAGGCAAGGTTGGCGCCGTCGCCTCTGCACCAGCAGCCGCTACGACGACGGCAGCTGCGACCTCGGTGCCGGCACCTGTTGCGGCAAAGGCTGCCTCCATGGCCGGCGTGCCAATGCCAGCAGCGGCCAAACTGATGGCAGACAACAACCTGGCGGCGGGCTCTGTTCCCGGAACCGGCAAGGATGGTCGTGTAACGAAGGGCGATGTGTTGGCTGCAAAAGCGCTTGACGATACAAAAAATATAGCAACCAGCAAAATTCCCACAGGGACTCCGGCGACTTCCTTGCCTCAGGTCGTAGCGTCCGCCAAGCCTGCTGACCTGGGTGATCGCCCGGAGCAGCGCGTGCCCATGAGTCGCCTGCGTGCCCGTATTGCCGAGCGTCTGCTGCAGTCGCAATCGACCAGCGCCATCCTGACGACTTTCAACGAAGTGAACATGGCTCCAGTGATGGAAATGCGCAAGCGCTTCCAGGAAAAGTTTGAAAAGGAGCATGGAGTCAAGATTGGTTTCATGAGCTTTTTCGTCAAGGCAGCCGTCCATGCGCTAAAGAAATTCCCCGTGCTTAATGCGTCTGTGGATGGCAACGACATTGTCTATCACGGCTATTTCGACATTGGCATTGCTGTGGGCTCGCCGCGTGGGCTGGTCGTGCCGATCCTGCGCAATGCGGACCAGATGAGTTTTGCTGATATTGAGAAGAAGATTGCCGAATATGGCGCCAAGGCGCGCGACGGCAAACTGGGCATCGAAGAGATGACAGGCGGCACTTTTTCGATCAGCAATGGCGGCGTATTCGGCTCCATGCTGTCCACCCCCATCATCAACCCGCCGCAGT
>JAHFQQ010000098.1 GCA_023259235.1 Polaromonas sp.
GATGACGCCTTCGACGTGTCCGTGGCGGAAGGCACCCGGCCGATGCTGAAGAAAGCCGGCTTCGACGTGGTGATGGACGAACGCTACAGCAGCAACACCAGCGATTTCAATTCGCTGCTCTCGCAGATCAAGAGCAAGAACGTCGATGCCGTGCTCGTTGCCGGCCACGAAACCGAAGTCCTGAATTTCGTACGGCAGGCCAAGAGCCTCGCCGTGGCACCCAGGATGTATTCGTTCACGGTCGGCGTGCCAAGTGAAGACTTCCGCAAGGCGCTGGGCAAGGATGCCGACTATGCTTTCGGCATGACCCCCTGGCTGCCAACACCGACGCTCAAAGACCGCTGGTTTGGCGACGCCGAGCAATTTGCCAAGGAATTCAAGGCCAAGTTCGGCTACGACCCTGACTACCATGCGGCATCCGGCGCAGCTGACGTGGAAACACTGGTGCAGGCGATGGAAGACGCCGGCAGCATGGAGCCGCAAAAGGTGCGCGATGCGCTGGCCAAGATCAAATTCGACAGCCTTTACGGTCCGATCGCGTTTGCCGCGAATGGCCAGATCAATCTGCCTCAAGTGGTGATTCAGGTGCAGGGCGACAGTCTGGCGGAAATCTACGGTGCCAAGGGATTTGTGAAGCAGCCGAAGTATCCGATGCCGGCCTGGAACGCGCGTTAAGCCCCCAGCCGCTCGGGACTTGCAGTGGATCTGCTCGCGCAAATTTTCGTCAATGGCATTCTCCTGGGCGGGCTGTACGCTGTCATGGCGCTCGGCCTGGCCCTGGTGTGGGGCGTGTTGAATATCGTGAATCTGGCGCATGGCGCCTTCATCATGCTGGGTGCTTATGTGTCGTGGCATCTGTACACCTACCTGCACATCGATCCGTTTCTGGGGCTGCCCATTACCGCCGTCGCCATGTTCGCGCTCGGCTACGCGCTGCAGCGCGGCATACTGAACCTGATCGTGCGGGCGCCGATGTTCAACACCCTGCTGATCACCTTCGGCCTGGAAGTGGTGCTGACGTATCTTGCGCAACTGGCGTTTTCGGCGGATTTTCGCACCATCAATCCGCCCTATGCCGGTAACAGCCTGCAATGGGGGCCGGTGGTGCTGCCGGTGGCGCGGCTCGGCGCGTTCTGCATGGCAATTGTGTTGACGGTGGGCATGTGGCTGTTCTTGCTGCACACCCGGCTCGGTCGCGCCATTCGCGCAACCGCCCAAAATCTGGTTGCGGCGCGCCTGTACGGCGTCGAGCCGCGGCACCTGTATGCCGTGACGTTCGCCATCGGCATCGCGCTCGCGGGCGCGGCCGGCGGGCTGTATGGCACGGTATCGCAAATCAACCCGTACATCGGTGCGACGCTGACCGCCAAATCGTTTGCCATTGCCATCATCGGTGGTCTTGACAATCCGCTGGGTGTCCTGGTCGGCGGACTTTTTCTGGGTATTGTGGAGTCGCTCACAGCCCTGTATGTCGGTCCCACCTATGCAGATGTCGCCAGTTTCGGCATCCTGGTGCTGGTGCTGATCGTGCGGCCCACCGGCCTGCTGGGGAAAACCGCATGAAGTCCTGGCACATCGGTGTGCTTGTGGTGGCGCTGCTGGCGCTCGCGGGCGTGCCCTGGTATGGTTCGGACGTACTGATCCAGTTCGGCATCAACGCGCTGTTGCTGGCCGTGCTGGCGCAGGGCTGGAACATCATCGGCGGCTATACCGGTTACGCGTCGTTCGGCAATTCCGTGTTCTATGGGCTCGGCAGCTATGGTGTAGCGATTGCCATGGTGCAATGGCACCTGCCGTTTGCGGTGGGCATGGGATTCGGTGTGGGGCTGGCGGTAGTCTTTGCCGTGTTGCTCGGGATTCCCGTACTGCGCCTGAGGGGCCACTACTTTGCCATTGCCACGCTGGCGCTGTCGCAGGTCATGGCGGCCATTGTTTCCAACATTCCTCTGGCGGGGCAAAACATTGGCCTGGTGCTGCCGCCGCTGAACAACGACCGGATGTTCTACGAGCTGGCGCTGGGCCTGCTCGTCATCGCAACATTGACGATTTTCTGGCTCACCCGCAGCCGCTTCGGTTTCGGCCTCATTGCCATCCGCGAGAACGAGGAGGGCGCCGCCGTCATGGGCGTGAACACCACACTGTACAAGGTGATGGCATTTACGCTCTCGGGCATCTTCAGTGCGCTGGCCGGCGGCATTCACGCCTACTGGATCACCTTTCTTGACCCGGACAGCGCCTTCGACATCAGCTTGAACGTCAAGATGATCATCATGGCGGTGTTCGGCGGCGCGGGCACTGTACTCGGACCCATTGTCGGGGCGCTGTCACTGTCTGCCATTTCAGAATTCCTGTCGAGCGAGGTGACCAGCATCGCCGGCCTGTTCTTCGGCATCGTGATTGTTGCGGCCGTGGTGCTGATGCCGCGCGGCCTGGCCGACATGCTGCGGCGTTTTCGCAAGACCGGCTGGCACTACTTCATCGAAAACATCCGGGCACACCGACTATGAATGCGCTGCTCGAAGTCCGTCACGCAACGCGGCGCTTTGCCGGGCTGGTCGCTGTCAACGATGTCAGCTTCACGTTGGCACCAGGTGAAATCCTGGGCCTGATCGGCCCCAACGGCGCCGGCAAGACGACGCTGATCAGCCTCATCAGCGGCACGCTGTCGCCAAGCGAGGGTGAAGTGCTGTTCCAGGGCGAATCAATCAACCGGCTGCCTGCCTTTCGCCGCGCGCGGCTGGGCATTGGCCGCACGTTCCAGATCATGCGTCCTTTCCCGGGCCTGTCGGTGCTCGACAACGTGGCGGTTGGTGCCCTGTTCGGACGCGGCGGTGGCCAGGCCAAACTGGCCAAGGCGCGCGAGCAGGCACGCGCCTGCCTCGAGTTCGTGGGTCTGGACAATTTCATTAACCAGCGCGCCGACGAGCTTGGCGGCCCCGGCCGCAAGCGGCTGGAGCTGGCCAAGGCACTGGCGATGCAGCCCAAGGTGCTGCTGTGCGACGAAGTCATGGCTGGCCTGAACCACGTCGAGATCGATGAGGTCATCGACATCATCCGCAAGGTGCGCGATCAGGGCATCAGCGTTCTGGTGATAGAGCACGTCATCAAGGCCATCAAGAGCCTGTCGGACCGCCTGCTCGTGTTGCACCACGGTGAAAAAATCGCCGACGGCACGCCCGATGAGGTGCTGGCCAACCCGACTGTGGTGCAGGCTTATCTCGGGAAGAAACGCGCATGAGCGGCCTCGCAGATCGCACCCCCTTGTTGAGGGTCGAAAACCTGGGCGCCGGCTACGGTGGCATGCCCGTGCTGCACGAGGTGGCGCTGGAGGTGTATCCGGCCGAAATGGTGGCGCTGGTCGGCAGCAATGGTGCCGGCAAGACCACGCTGCTGCGCGCCTTGTCGCGCATGCTTTCCTGTACTGGCAGTATCCGCCTGAACGGGCAGGAGCTGACCGGCATGACGCCCGACCAGGTGTTTGGCCTGGGACTGGTGCAGGTGCCCGAAGGGCGTCAGCTGTTTGACCGCATGACGGTGCAGGACAACCTGCTGATGGGCGGCTACCGGCGCCACGACAAGGCGGCCATTGCGCGCGACCTCGACAAGATGTATGCCATGCTGCCGCGCCTGGCCGAGCGACGCCACCAACTGGCTGGCAGCATGTCGGGCGGCGAGCAGCAGATGTGCGCGATGGCGCGCGCGCTGATGGCCGCTCCGGTGTTGATGATGGTCGATGAGATGAGCCTGGGCCTCGCGCCCGTCGTAGTGGACCAGCTGATGGAGGTGCTGGCTGCCATCCAGCGCGACGGCGTCACCGTGCTGCTGGTCGAGCAGGATGTGCATCTGGCGTTGTCCGGTGCCGACCGCGGCTACGTGATGGAAACCGGCCGCATCGTACACAGCGGGCTGGCCAGGGACCTGATCGACGACCCAACGGTGCAGCAGGCTTATCTGGGGCTTTAGTTTTTCCGACCGACAGGAAGTTCAACCCTCCCGGCCCAGGTATCGAGCCTTGGCAAAGAACGCAAAGAAAAATATCGTTCACTCCCTGGCGTACTTTGCGTCTTGGCGCCTTTGCGTTGGAAGTTAGTCTTCGTAGGTGGGTCGAGTGGTTACCATTTGTGAATGAAATAGGCAGTTAGCCCATATAAACAGGGCGCAAGCAGCTCTACTTTTAATAGCAATCTGCCTTGTTATCAAATCGCGTCGGTCGCGCGCAGCGCAACAAGTTCCGCATCACTCTGGCCCAGTTCACGCAGTATGGCCTCGGTATGCTGGCCCACCGCGGGCACCGGGTCCATGCGGTAGTCAAAGCTGTTGTTGCGACCTGGCGGCAGCAGCGCAGGGATGCTGCCCGCTGGTGAACCGACCGACTGCCAGCGCTGACGCGCCTTGAGTTGCGGATGCGCCCACAGGTCAGCCATGTCGTTCATGCGGGCGTTGGCAATCTGCGCGTCATCAAGTCGCTGCACCACCTGCTGCGCGGTGAGCTTGCCGAAAACACCGAGAATGATCGCCGTGAGCGCGTCGCGGTGTTCATTGCGGCGCGCGTTGCTTTCAAAGCGCGGGTCGGTCGCCAGCGCGGCATCCTTGAGCACGCCTTCGCAAAATCCCTTCCATTCGCGCTCGTTCTGCAGGCCCAGCATCACGGTACCGCCATCGCCCGCCTTGAACGGGCCATAGGGGTAAATGCTGGCGTGCGACGCGGCCGTGCGCGGCGGCGGGGGCGCGCCGTCAAACGCGTAATACAGCGGGTAGCCCATCCATTCGCCCAGCGATTCGAGCATGGACACATCAATATGGCTGCCCTGCCCGGTCTTGCCGCGCAGCAGCAGCGCCGACAGAATGTTGGTGTAGGCATACATCCCGGCGGCAATGTCGGCCATCGAGTTGCCGGCTTTCGAGGGTTCATCTTGCGTGCCGGTGATGGACAGCATGCCGGCTTCGCTCTGGATCAGGAGGTCGTAAGCTTTTTTGTCGCGGTAAGGGCCGTCCTCGCCATAGCCCGAGATGTCGCAGACGATGAGTTGCGGGTGCGCCTGGCTTAGCGCCTCGTAGCCCAAGCCCATGCGCGCGGAGGCGCCGGGTGCGAGGTTTTGCACCAGCACGTCGGCTTTCGCCAGCAACTGCTTGAGCACCGCTAGCGCACCGGGCTGCTTGAGGTCGAGCGTCAGGCTTTCCTTGGAACGGTTGGTCCAGACGAAATGCGAAGACAGACCCTTGACACGGCTGTCGTAGGCGCGCGCGAAGTCGCCGACGCCGGGGCGCTCGACCTTGATGACGCGGGCGCCGAGATCGGCCAGCTGGCGGGTACAAAACGGCGCGGCAATCGCGTGTTCAAGGGAAACAACGGTGATGCCGTCGAGCGGTCGTGTCATGGGAGCCTTTAATCAGTTGGGGACAGGGCTTGCCGCTGCGCGGCTGCGGTCTGTCCCGCAAAGTTTCAGAAAGAGCGCGGCAGGCCAAGCTCATGCTCGGCCACGTAGCTCAGGATCAAATTGGTCGAGATCGGCGCGACCTGGTACAGGCGCGTCTCGCGGAACTTGCGCTCAATGTCGTATTCATTGGCAAAACCGAAGCCGCCGTGAAACTGGATACAGGCGTTGGCCGCCTCCCAGCTCGCCTTGGCGGCAAGGTACTTGGCCATGTTGGCCTCGGCACCGCAGGGCTGGTGGGCATCAAACAGTTTGCAGGATTTGAAGCGCATCAGGTTGGCGGCCTCGATCTCGATGTAGGACTCGGCAATCGGGAACTGCACGCCCTGGTTCTGGCCAATCGGGCGGCCAAACACCACGCGTTCGTTGACGTATTTGGTGACCCGGTCAATGAACCAGTAACCGTCGCCAATGCACTCGGCCGCAATCAGCGTGCGCTCGGCGTTCAGGCCGTCAAGAATGTACTTGAAGCCCTTGCCTTCCTCGCCGATCAGGTTTTCTTCGGGGATTTCGAGGTTCTCGAAAAACAGCTCGTTGGTTTCGTGGTTCACCATGTTGGGAATCGGCCGCACCGTCATGCCGGACTTTTCGGCCTGGCGCAGATCGACCATGAAGATCGACATGCCTTCAGATTTTTTCTTCACCTCCGCCAGCGGCGTGGTGCGGGCCAGCAAAATCATCCAGTCGGAATGCTGCACGCGCGAGATCCAGACCTTCTGGCCATTGATGACGTAGCGGCCATCCTTTTTCACCGCCGTGGTCTTGATCCTGGTGGTGTCGGTGCCGGTGCTCGGTTCGGTCACGCCCATCGACTGCAAACGCCATTCGCCGCTGGCGATTTTGGGCAGGTACAGCTCCTTTTGCGCCGTGGAGCCGTGCCGCAGCAGCGTGCCCATGTTGTACATCTGACCGTGGCAGGCACCCGAGTTGCCGCCGCTGCGGTTGATTTCTTCCATGACCACCGAGGCCTCGGTCAGACCCAGACCAGAGCCGCCGTACTCATGCGGGATCATCGCCGCCAGCCAACCCGCTTTGGTCAGGGCATCGACAAAAGCCTCCGGGTAGCCCCGCTCCGCGTCGATCTTGCGATGGTATTCGTCAGGAAATTCGGCGCAAAGCGCGCGCACGGCGTCGCGGATGTCCTGGTACTTGTCGGTCGAGGCTTTGATCATTAACAGTCTTTTGTAGTGTGAGAATTGGAGTCAAGCCAACTCGGCAGTGGCCTGCATGGTGAGCCTGCCTTCGTGGTCTTCGGCCCAGAGTTTCACGGTCTTGCCATCGGCGGACGGCTGGCCGTTGAGCCGGAAGGGGTGCAGGTCAAACGTGGGGCAAACCGCCTTGAACGAGAAAGACCTGACGAACGCCCCCGGCTGCTGGCGACGCAGCAGATCGACCAGCAGCGTGGCGATCAGCGGGCCGTGCACCATCAGGCCGGGGTAGCCCTCGACTTGCGTCACGTAACGGCGGTCGTAGTGAATGCGGTGGCCGTTGAAGGTCAGCGCCGAGTAGCGAAACAGCAGCACATCGTCGGGAACAATCTCGCGCTGCCAGGCGGCACCCTTTTCAGCGGCCACGGGCTGCGGCGCCGGGTCGCCAGTCTGGACGAGCGCCGACGGGCCGCCCCTAGGCGCGAGGGCCCCCTCGGGGGGCAGCGTAGTACGCGAAGCGACAAGCGTGGGGGCCAATACAGCAGCACGGTAAACGATGTCGTGCTCTTCGGTCAGCGCCAGCCCCCTGGCGTTATGAATTTCGTTCTTCACCAATACGAACAGCAAGTCGCCGCTGCGGCCCGCCTTGTGCGTGACCGACCCGATGCGGGAAATACGCTGGACGGCATCACCCACCACCAGCGGGTTGCCCTGCAGCCATTGCAGCCGCCCACCGGCCCACATGCGGCGCGGCAGCGGCACCGGCGGCAGGAAACCACCACGTTTGGCGTGGCCATCGGGCCCAAGCTCGCTCTGACGCTGCTGCGGCAGGAAATACAGCCAGTGCCAAAGCGGCGGCAGCGCGCTGCCGGGCAGCGGCGCCGGGTCGTCGCGGTCCAGCGTGGCCGACAGACCACGCACCGGCGCGGCGGTGATGTCGTCGCTCAGGGTTTCGGATTTGCCAACCCAGCTTTGCAGGTGGACCAAAGTAGCCGTGTCAAGGGTGATGATGTCGGTGCTCATACTCCGGCATGATCGCGGGTTTGCCGGCTGACCGCAATCTGGAATATTAGAACCGAGCCTTCGTGAAAACCGAACGGTGATCTGCTCTTGCGCTAGTATCTGGCCATGCAATTCGACCTCACCGACCTGCGCCTGTTCGTGCTGACCGCCGAAGAGGGCAAGCTCACCCGCGCGGCGGCGCGGCAGCACCTGTCGCTGGCAGCGGCCAGCGCGCGCATCAAGGCGCTGGAAACGCAAACCGGCTTGAGCCTGTTCTACCGCGAAGCGCGCGGTGTGCGCCTGACGCCGCCCGGCGAAGCCTTTTTGCACCACGCCCGCGGCGTGTTGCGGCAAACCGAGCAGCTGTGCACCGATTTGCAGGAATACAGCGGCGGCCTGCGCGGCCATGTCCGGGTTTTTGCCAACACCACCGCAGTAACGGATTTTCTGCCCGAAATCCTGCCGGGTTTCCTATTGAGCAATCCGCGCGTCAACATTGACCTGCGCGAAAAACCGAATCCCGAAATTGCGCGCGGCGTGCTCGACGGCAGCGCCGACATTGGCATTGTGGCCGGACCGGTGGACACGCTGAGTCTGCAAGCCTTTCACTTCAGCACTGACCGGCTGGTGCTGGTCACCTCGCGCCGCCACCGCTTCGCCCGGCGCAGGCGCATTGCCTTTGCCGAAACACTGGACGAGGACGCCGTGGGCATGCAGCAGGGCAGCACCTTGCAGACCTTTCTGGCGCAGATCACCGACAAGCTGGGCAAGCCGCTCAGGCTGCGCATCCAGCTCAGCAGTTTTGACGCCATGTGCCGGATGATCGGCGCTGGCGTGGGTGTCGGCATCGTTCCCGAGAGCGCGGCGCGGCGAAACCAGGAGAGCATGAATCTGGCGCTGATCGAACTGACCGATGCCTGGAGCGTGCGCGAGCGCTACATCCTGGTGCGCGAGCGCGAGGCCCTTCCCGCGTATGCGCTCTCACTGATAGAGGCTATCTGCGCACATTACCCGGGGCACATCCAGTCCTGAACCATCAGTGCGGCGTGTGCGGCGCGGTCGGCATTGGTCCGCTTTCCTCCTCAGCGTCCCGACCTCTGCGGTGCACGACTGCGCCGCCAGACCCGCTGCGCATCGACCCTGCCCGCACCATTTGCAATATGGTACGCTGCATCCGTCACGAGCTTGACGCCCATCAGGAATGGCGGCAAGCTACCATCACGGAACAGAGCTGATTCAACACCCTTCAAGCGAGGCAACCATGTTCAAACACATCCTGCTGGCTACCGACGGCTCCGCCGCGTCTGAAAACGCCGCCAAACTGGCAGTCGACCTGGCGCGCATACACGGCGCAAAACTGACGGCACTGTACGTTGTGGATCCCTATCCCTATCTGGGTATTGGTGAAGCCAACCCCCTGGGCTTTCAGTCCTACATGGCGGCGGCCCAGGAACATGCGGCGCAGGCCCACGCCAAGGTGTCGGTGCTATGCAGCAAGTATGGCGCCCCGGTGGATTCTCAGCTGCGCGTGGTTGAAAACGTGACCGCGTCAGTCGGCATCATTCAGACGGCCAAGGACGAAAACGCGGATCTCATTGTTGTCGGCTCGCACGGCCGTTCCGGCATTGTCCGGCTCATGCTGGGCAGCGTCGCCGCCAGGGTGGTGGCGGAATCACCCGTTCCGGTGCTGGTAGCGCGCTGACCAACTGGCGCAAGCAGCCGTTTCCTGGTCGCGCGAGCATTTCATGCTGGCTCGCGCTCAGGCTTTTGCCTGCGACGCCTTGCGGTCAGCGGCCACTTTTTGAGCGGATGGACGCGCACCGACCAGCTTGATGTAGGACTTGTAGTCGACGCCCGCAGCCGCCAGCAGGTCTTCGCCCAACACCAGCCGGGTGGCCATGCCCACCAGCGGGAGGTGATTGAAGGCAGCGCAGTCGGCCTGGGTGAAAGTGTCGCCGGCCACATAGGGCCCAAATGCAGCCAGTCGCTTGAAGGCAACGATGTTCTTTTCGAGTTGCTTGCGCACGCGCGCCCGCGTGCCGTCACTTGCCGTGCCGCCAAAAAAGGCCTGTGGGTACAAGTCGCGCGCCACCAGTTCCAGGTGCAGATCGATAAAGATGGTGAGCTCGCGCACCTTGGCCGCGGCAAACGGATCATCGGGCAGCAGCGGCGGTTGCGGATAAGCCGCTTCGATGTAATCCAGGATGGCCTGGCTTTCGCACAGCGCGCCCTGCGTGGTGCGTATGAATGGAATCTTGCCCAGCGGCGAGGCGCTGAGAATGGCCTCGTCGGTGCTTTGCGTGGTCACAAGGGACTCGGCAAACGGCACGCCCTTTTCAATCAGGGCAAGCTTGACCTTGTTGTAATAGTTGGATATGGGTGAGCCAAAGAGGGTAAGCATGGGATGGGTTTCCTGAAGTGGAGAAGCCAGTTTATGCGCGGCAAGCCAGCTACCGTGCAACCGCCGCGACACCAGCGAAGCATTCGCAAAACATGCTGCTGGCATCGTATTGCCGGGCGTGGTAGATTTGCATTCATGACCACGACACGGCGCGCACTGCTTCCAGTCGTCATTGTGGCCGCGATCATCGGCGCGGTGGCACTCTGGTGGACCATGTTCAGGCCAGTGCCCCAGGCGCCTGCTGCTTTTGCGCCGGCCGCGGCAACGAGCAGTCCGAGACCGGCTGCGGCGCCAGCAACCTCGTCCATTGAATATCCGCTCGAAGCAGCGGCCCAGGCGCCGCCGCTGGAAGCGGCAGATATTGGCACGGCGCTGACCGATCTTCTGGGCCGCAAGGCGGTTCTTGCCTTCCTTGAGCTCGACGACTTCCCACGCCGGTTTGTAGCAACGGTTGACAACCTTGGACGCTCCCACGCGCCGCCCATGTTGTGGCCGATCAATCCGACTCCCGAGCGGTTCATGGTTGAAGAACGCCCAGGCGGCCCGGTCATCAGCCCGGACAACAGCCTGCGCTACGCGCCGCTGGTGCTGCTGGCCGAGCTGGTAGAGGCGGGCAAGGCGGTTGATCTGTACATCCGCATGTATCCACTGCTGCAGCGGGCGTATCAGGAATTGGGTTATCCCAAGGGCTACTTCAACGACCGGCTGATTGAAGTGATCGGCCAGTTGCTCGCCACGCCCGCCACCGGCGAGCCCATAAAGGTTCAATTGACCGAGGTCAAGGGGCCGGTTCCGTCGGTGCGCCCCTGGGTTCGCTACGAGTTCGCCGATCCGGCCCTCGAGTCGCTATCGGCAGGTCAAAAAATCCTGCTGCGCGTCGGACCGGTCAACGAGCGCCGGCTCAAGGCGAGACTGGCAGCGTTCCGCCAGGAACTCATCAAGCGCGTCAAACCCCGCTGACAGGCCGCCTGCTTCGGTACCGGCGCGTCATTGCTGATGACTTCTGAAATCCCGACTGCCGGAAAAGCCGCGGCGCCTCCCGCCGGCAACGGTCTTGTCACCGACGCTGACGGCACTGCCCGCTGCGCCTGGTGCCAGGCCACGCTGCTGTATCGCCACTACCATGACACCGAATGGGGCTTTCCGGTTGCCGATGAGCGCCGCCTGTTTGAAAAAATTTGCCTTGAGGGTTTTCAGGCCGGACTGAGCTGGCTGACCATCCTGAACAAGCGTGAAGCCTTTCGCTATGCCTTTGCCCGC
>JAHFQQ010000099.1 GCA_023259235.1 Polaromonas sp.
GTCGGCCCCGATACGGGGCAGCGCTTGCAGTCTGGCGGCCTCTGCGGCCAGCGTACGCATGGTTTGCAGTTCGGCATCCAGAGCCTGGTGCTGCGACTCGGCGCTGCGTACGGCCCGCAGCGCCGGATTCACGCCCACCCACCAGAGCACGGCCAGCATCACCACAACCATTGCCACGGCCAGCAACCGGCGCTCGCGCGCAGCCAGCATGGCCCAGGCTGCCTGAGCGCGCCGCAGCAGGGCGCTGGCAGGAAACGGCGACAGGCCGGCACTCATGGCCGCGTTCCAGGGGTCATGCCGCCATTGGCATCCGGCGCTGGTTTGATGAGCCAGGCATCGCCGTTGATCTGGCTGGTGTAACCGGCGGTTGCCAGTCCCTGGGTCAGGGCGCTGGCCCCGGCAGGTGGCGGCTGGAAGCCCCTGAGTGTCAGTTCACCGGCCGTGAATTCGATCGCCGAAGGGGTGGGCGGCATTGGGGAATTTTGAGCAACTGCTGCCAGCATGGGCTCCAGGTCGCGGTTTGAGACGGCACCGGTAGCCTGGCGCAGCGCTGCCACTTCGCGCGCCATCTGGAGCGGGGCGTCCACCACCACCGGCACCTTGGGGAAGGTCTGCAGCAGCACGCTGCGCACGTCCTCGCGCTTGGCCTGCAAACTTGAACGTTCCTTCCAGGCCCAGGCATTGAGCCCCACCAGATGCGCCGCCACCAGCGCGGCCAGACCCCAGCGGGCCGGCCGCCACGCGGCACTTTCCGCCCACTGCGTCCATGCCTGCCTGGCACGGCGAGCCAGCCGCGTCTGGCCGCTGCAAGCCAGTTCGAATTGCGCCAGATTCCATTCGGAGCGCGCTGCATCCACCAGCCCCTGGGCGCTGTGTCTGACCCGCACCGTGCGCCCCAGCACCTGCTCAGCCAGCGCCGCCACGGCGGGTTCCGCCATGACCGGGCCTTCATTGCCGTCAAGACCAAGCGCCGCAGGCACGGCAGGCCCCAGCGGCAGCGTCTGCACGCCGTCGTCCGCGCAACGCACCAGCCAGGCGTTCTCCGGACTGCCGGTCACGTACATGGCGGGCGAGCTGCCTGCGGGCAGTGGGGAATATTCGGGCACCACCCGCGCCACGGCTCGCCCCGCCGCTTCCAGCGTTTGCAAAGCCGCTTGCAGCCAGGCCCTGTCGCAGGCGGCGACCCACACGCTGCTGCCGGGCGCGGCATCGGGCGCCAGTGCGAAGTGCAGGTTTTGCGGCTCGTCGAGCAGGCGCTCTTCGAGGATGCCTTCGAGCGCACTGCGCAGGCGGGCGCTGTTGACCCTGGGCAGCGTGATGCGGTGCCAGGACAACTTGCGGGCCGGCACCACGACGACCATTTCCTGCGCGCGTGGCAGCAGTGCCAGCGGCGCGCTGCCGTGCTCGGCCATGGCGTTGTCTGCATCGCTGAGTGCGTCCGCACGCAGCAGCCCGGGCGCGGCGCCCTGCGCCAGCGCATAACGGCTTTCCCCGCCGGCAAGCGTGGGTGAGGTGAGGGCAATGATCAGCGAAAGCATGGAGTGAGTGCGTTAAAACGGCTCATTGTAGGGACTGCATCCCGGCCGGTGCCGCGCCGAGCCCGGGATTGAATGCGGCGCGTTCGCGCCACAGGGCTTTGACAGCGATCCCGTCGCGCTGCAGCAGGGATTACTCCTCGATCACGGTGCGCTCCATGCGCAGCCTCGCGTGCACTTCAAAAAAGCGCGTTGTCACGCTGTGCCGACCTTCTGAAATGCGACTGGCAAGCTCGCCCAGAAGAGCGCCAGCGTCACTCAGTGTGCGAAAGTGGCTGCGTGAGCGTTCATCCACCAGGCGCTGGGCCTGTGCTATCTCAAGGCCGGGAATACTCGCGTAAATCACTTCGGTGCCCGCGGTATTGAGGTTGATGGGTGTGCGCGCGGGCAGCAGGCTGATGTAGGGCCGCAGACGCTCCAGGGTGGCTGACGACAGGCCCAGCCAGACCAGTTGTTCCAGTCGCTGCGGCATCAGCGGAATCGACGTGCCACTGCTGTCATCGGGATTCGGGTCGCTGGCGACGCGCAGATTGCTGGCCAGTTGCTGCAGTTCTCCCTGCGGCAGGCCGAGTAAATCAAACAGCCGGGTAAAGGAGAGCAGGTCCGGCTGCGATACCTTGTTGGCGTCCGTCAGGTTGGTTACATTCAGGCGCGACTGCATGTCTTCAATTCGTCCGGACAGGAATACATTGAGCGGGCTGTCGGTGCTGTCGCTGGCGGAGTTGTTCTTGTCGGCCGCCAGAAAGCTCGAAAGCCGCGCCTCCTGTAGCGGCACGGCCCATGGTTCGCCCAGGTAGTCAGCGCCGCCGCTGCGCGCGTCCTCGCGCAGAATCAGGCGGGTCCAGTCGAGCGCGCCGGTCAAAATCCATGCCGCCTGTACCCGGGAGCGTTCCGCGCTTTCAATCTCCACTGCCCGCCACTGCTGCCACAGCGCTGTTGCCGCAAAACTTGCCACCAGCGTCACGGTCAGCATGGCTGCGAGCAGCGCTGCGCCGCGACTATTGCGAGAGTGGGGGCTCATGACTTGACCCCTCCGAGGACGGGTCGGATCCAGTCCTTGGTCAGCGTTCCCGTCAGGGGCTGGCCGGCTGACAGAGCCAGCACCAGCCGGATGCCGTCGGGCTGCGGTGCCAGGGCACTGTTTTGCGCCGTGTTCCCAGCCGTTGAACTGGCTGCGTCAGTCGCCGGTGGATTAGCGGCATCACCAGCCGCCGACAGCGGGTTGCTCCAGGCGTTGTTGCGGTAATAAAAAATCTGCCACTGGTCCAGGCCGATCACGGCCACCTCGCGCAGTTTTTCTGCGTCACTCGGGTTCTGGGCCCAGAGCTGGGCGCGCGTCCAGGCCTCCTGCAGTTCGGCGCGGGTGCGCACGGGCGGCGACTGCCAGCGCGCCCAACTGCCACGGCCGCCGTGCCGGCCTTCAATCACGCGGCGGGTCCAGCCCACCACGCGCAAGGGGCTGCCCGCCAGGGTGGTGTCGCGCCGGGTCAGGCGCAACACACTGCCGTCGTAGTCAATGCCGCTGACCTGCGCGGTTTCAACCACGGCGTCGAGGTCGGCCGACCACTGGGTCAGACCGGTTTGCAAGCTGACAACACTGTCCATGCGCTGGTGCATGGCGCCCTGCACGCGAACCATGCCATCAAGACCGCGCCAGCTCAGCAGCGCCAGCAGGGCCATCACGGACAGTGCCACCAGCAGCTCAATCAGCGTAAAGCCGCGTGCCCGGTGAAGCGGCGTGCCCATCTAAAAGCGTCCAACCACGGTGGCTACTGTCAGCAGCGGGAGAGCGGTTGCGCCTGCGGCGTCGCGCACATGGGCTTCGACGCGCCGAAAGTTCGGATTCGGCGTGACAAACACCGACAGTGTTCCGCCGAAAATGCGTCCGGCCTGCTCACAGGTGAAGTCACTGTCGCCTACCCCGGGCATTTGTTTTGACAGGCGCATCCTGACGAGTTCGTTTTCCGCACAAAGCTGCGCCAGCAAGGTATCGCTCTGGCGCTGCGCGTTGTGCAGCAGTGCATTGCTGGCCTGCACGCCGGCAGCCAGTGCAATGGCAACGATGGCAAGGGCGACCAGCACCTCGATCAGCGTGAAACCACGGGTGGGGTGAGTGGGCATCCGCGGCATGGCCAGGCGCAAGGGTCAGGGCGCGGTCTGGACCGCAAAGGGACGCAGGCCGTCGGTTGCCAGGCGCAGCCTGCGGCTTTTCTGCACCAGCGTGATGGCCTGCGCCTCGATGATCGGCTCCGGGCCCAGTATCAGCACATGCGGGGTGGTTGCCGCATCCCACTGAACTGCCGTGTCCGGGCTCAGCCAGTTGGCAGGCAGCCGGTCGGCGTTGGCGCCTTCAAAATGAAAGCCTTGCGGCGTGTCACGCCAGCGCACGGCCTGGCCGCTGGTGCGCGAAAGCGCACGGCCAGCCTCCAGCAGCGCAGCCAGGCGCTCCCCCTCACGTTCCAGCACGGTTTGCGAATTGTCACGAATTACAAAACTCACACCCGCCGATGCAATCGCGATGATGCTCACCACCACCAGCAGCTCCAGCAACGTAAAGCCAAACGGTCGGCGGCAGGTCAATGCGGCGGGCAGCGCAGTACGCGCAGCGACAAGCGTGGGGGCCAGTTCCGCTGCCGGGCCGCCCCAAGGCGAAACAGCCCCCCCGGGGGGCAGCGCATTACACGCAGCGAAAAGCGTGGGGGCCACAGAGCGCCGCGCCGGGCCGCCCCAAGCAAGCTCGGCCCCCACGGGGGGCAGCGCAGTACGCGCAGCGACAAGCGTGGGGGCCAATCTACTGCCAAGAGCCAATATCTGCATTCTTTCCCTCGCCGCCCGCCTGGCCGTCCGCGCCTAGCGACATTACGTCAATCTCGCCCTTGATGCCGGGATTGAGGTATTGGTAAGGCCTGCCCCAGGGGTCGTTGGGCAGCTTCTCCACGTAGGGCCGCCAGTTCGGTGGAATCGGGCTGGCTGTCGGTTTGGTGAGCAGGGCCTGCAGACCCTGCTCGGCACTGGGGAAGCGCTGGTTATCGAGCTTGTATAGCTTGAGCGCCTGCATCAGGTTGTTGATGTCGGTGCGTGCCGCAGTGACTCGTGCGTCGTCGGCGCGATCGAGCACGTTGGGTACGATCAGGGCGGCCAGCACGCCGATGATGACCAGTACCACCATCAGTTCTATCAGCGTAAAGCCACGCTGGGCGTGCCGTTTCAAACGTGATGCCAAGCGCCCTGCGCCGCGGCAGGGGATGGAAAAACTGATGGAGCCAAAGTGGTCAGAGGAGCTTGAGCGTTGCATCCATCAATCATAATCCGGGCATGCAAAGAAAATGGACACTGCGGCTGATCACGATGCTGCTTTGGGCATTGGCCGCTGCCAGCGCGGTGTACTGGGCATTGCGCATCGGGGCCCCGGGTGCCCCGGTTGCCGTGCCTGAACCAATGGCTCCGGCCGCTGCGGGGGACAGCTCCGCGCGCCAGGCGGCCATCGCCCGATTCCTTGGAGCTACTAATTCTGTAGCATCAACTTCAACAAACACAAAGCCAGGCAGTCGTTTTACGCTGCTGGGTGTGATAGCACAGGGGCGCGGCGGCGCGGCCCTGATCACGGCCGACGGCAAACCGGCCCGGCCTTACCGCGTAGGCAGCCGGATTGATGAAGGCACGCTTCTACAGTCGGTCGGCCCGCGCCACGCCGTGCTGGCCGCCAGTGCCGATGGCCCCGCGCTGCAACGCCTCGAATTGCCTGCTCCGGCGGCGGCCAGCGCACCCGCCAGTCGGCCAACCGTGGCGCTGCCGCGCTTTAACGGTAAAAACCACTAGCCGGCCGACTGATGCGGCCACCCGCCAGGATATTCACTACCGGTCTTAGCCCAAACGCTTGCCGCACAGGATCACGCCACCCGCGACCTCACTCTGGCATAGCTTGGCTGTCAGCGCCCTGTGCTTTCCCGACAAGCCTGCATTGGTGATGTGGCGCGTGCTGCAGCAGGCCGAGAGCGGCAAGGGTTGACCGGAGGTGTCAAGAAATTGTGTATGAAATAACGATTTTGCCCTTATAAACAGTCAATAGTATGCTTCTATTAATATAGCAACAGAGCCGCAACCCGGGAACTTGCGGAACCGGTTATCCATTCAGGCGTGACGGCCAACTCGGGTATCCTGCTCACCTTGTCAGGTTAAAGAAGCGCTGCGCCTGCTGCGCGTTGCCCAGCTCCATGGCCCATTCTTCCTCCAAGACACGACCCCTCTCACCATAAAAGCCACTGGCCGGCTGGCGCCTGCGCTGGTACACCATCATTTTTGAAGCCGATACGCGCGCCGGCCGCCTGTTCGACGTCGTCCTGATCGTGGTCATCCTGCTCAGTATTGGCGTGGTGATGGCCGACAGCGTGCAGTCCGTTCACCTGGCCTACGGCGGATTGCTGGTGGTGCTGGAGTAGTTGTTTACCGCGCTCTTTACCGCCGAATACATTGCGCGGCTGGTGTGTGTGCGTCGGTGGCGGCAGTATGCGACGAGTTTTTTCGGAGTGGTCGATCTGCTGGCGGTACTGCCAACCTATCTGGCCCTGTTCGTTCCCGGTTTAAACGCATTCATCGATATGCGGGTACTGCGCCTGCTGCGGGTGTTCCGGGTGTTCAAGCTCACGGCCTATGTCACCGAATACCAGTCGCTGGCGCGTGCGCTGACGGGCAGCGGACGGAAAATCCTGGTGTTTTTGTCGGCGGTGCTGATGCTTGTGCTGGTCATGGGCACGCTGATGTATGTGGTGGAGGGCCCGGACAACGGCTACACCAGTATTCCGACCTCGGTCTATTGGACCATCAGCACGGTGACGACGGTCGGCTATGGCGACATCACGCCCAAGACCGATCTGGGGCGGCTGATCTCTTCCTTCATGATGCTGGTGGGCTGGGGCATTCTGGCCGTTCCCACCGGCATCATGACTGCCGAAATGGCGATGCAGCGGCGCCTGCAGGCACAGCTGGCGCCCTCCACGCGCAGCTGCCACGAGTGCCTGACTGAAGGCCATGTGGCAGACGCCACGTTCTGCTTTCACTGCAGCGCCAGACTGCCGCCTTACCAGCAGCAGGGGGCAATGCAATCACCGGAACCACCCCAGGCATCTGCCGCCACCGGCACACGCGGGAAATCCTGAAAAATCAGGCGCTGGCGGTGAGCCGGCGCGGCGTGATCTCTACCGAATCGGTCGCGCCGCTCATCCATAGCGTGCCGTCTTGCACCGTAACCTGCAACTGCATGGTGCGGTTGGCCAGTCTGGCCAGCGCCTGGCTTTGCGCCGCCTCGATCTGCCACACCAGCAGGTTGGTGGCGCGCGTCAGTTTGCTTTCAATGCCTTTCCACCAGACTGGCGTGCTACTGGCAAAGCTGTACACGCTGACGCGTTCGGCGCGGCCGGCGGCGCGCATCAGGCGCTTGTCGTCGGGCTGGCCGACGTCGATCCAGTGCCGCACGGCCTGGGTGTAATCCTTGTGCCACAGCGCGGGCTCATCCACGTCCCACAGGTCCTTGGCAAATTCAAGCTGGCCCTGCTTGTCGTCGGCGGGCACATTGAACGCAAAGGCCAGCAGGCGGATCATCATGCGCTCGTCGGTCTCGGAGGGGTGGCGGGCGATGATGACGCTGTGATCGGCATAAACGCCGCGGTCCATGTCGGCGATTTGCAGTTGGGCTTTGTAAATGGTGGCTTTGAGCGCCATGGTGGGTGTTCCAGGTCGGTTTGGTGGGCAAGCTGCTATTGGAACACCCCATCAGAGCGGCGCCCGGCAACTCTGGCTATAGTTGCGCATACCTTGCCAGAAATAGAGACCCATGATGCCCCGACCTCTTTTTAGCGCCACTCTCGCCGGCAGCCTGCCGAAACCCGCCTGGCTGTCTGAAACCAACAAGCTCTGGCCGCAGTGGAAGGCGCAAGGGAGTGCGCTCAAGCAGGCCAAGGCCGATGCGACGCTGCTGTGGATCAAGCTGCAGGAAGACGCTGGCCTGGATGTGATTGGCGACGGCGAGCAGTCGCGCCAGCATTTCGTGCATGGCTTCCTGGAGCAGGTCGAAGGCATTGATTTTGATCACAAGGTCAAAATGGGCATACGCGATAACCGCTACGACGCAATGGTGCCGCAGGTAGTGGCGCCCTTGCGCCTCAAAGGGCGCGTGCATGAGGCCGAGGCGCAATTGTTGCGCGCCCACACAACAAAAAAAATCAAGTTCACGCTGCCTGGTCCGATGACGATCGTCGATACCGTGGCCGACCAGTTTTATGGCGACAAGGTAAAGATGGCCATGGCCTTTGCCGGGTTGCTCAACCAGGAGGCGCTGGCGTTGCAGGCCGACGGCGTGGACATCATCCAGTTTGACGAGCCGGCTTTCAACGTTTACCTGAAGGAGGCAGCCGGCTGGGGTGTCAAGGCGCTGGAGTGTGCCGCCCGGGGACTTTCCTGCATCACGGCGGTGCATATATGCTACGGCTACGGCATCAAGGCCAATATCGACTGGAAGGCCTCGCTGGGCGAAGAATGGCGCCAGTATGAGGCGGTATTTCCGGCCCTGGCCAGGAGCAGCATCCAGCAGGTGAGCCTGGAGTGCTACCACTCGCATGTGCCGCCGCATCTGATGGCGCTGCTCGACGGCAAGGACGTAATGGTCGGCGTGATCGATGTGGCCAGTGACCTGATAGAGACGCCCGAGCAGGTGGCCGACACCATCGGCATGGCGTTGCAGTATGTGCCAAAAAACCGCCTGCTGGCCTGTACCAACTGCGGCCAGGCGCCGATGAGCCGGGAGGTGGCGTTAAGGAAGCTGCAGGCGCTGGCGAAGGGCGTGGCACTGGCGCGCCAGCGTTACAGCGCCTGAGAAGGCGCGTTCATGACTGAACTGGCTTTTGCTTGCCCTGCCGAGGTGGGTCTGTGCCCCGATCGTCTGCAGCGCCTGCTGGCTGTGCTGCAATCCGAGATTGACCGCCAGCGCCTGCCCGGGGCGGTCGTTCTGATCGCCCGCAAAGGCAAAATTGTGTTGTTTGAAAGTCTGGGCCAGCGCGACCCGGCCAGCGGCAGCCCGATGACGCGTGACGCGATCTTTCGCATCTATTCCATGACCAAGCCGCTGGTCTCGGTGGCGGTGATGATGCTGATGGAGCAGGGCAAGCTGTTGCTGAGCGATCCGGTCACGCGTTTTTTGCCGGAATTTGCCAACCAGAAGGTGGCGCTGGAACGTGATGGAACGCTTGAGTTCGAAGACGCAATCCGGCCCGCTACGGTGCACGATTTGTTGCGTCACACGGCTGGACTGACCTATGAATTTTTGGGTGCGTCGACGGTGCAGCGCCAATATACCCGCGCACGGCTTGGCGCGTATCAGCGCAGCAATGCCGAGTTTTCGCAAACTTTGGCGGGGCTGCCGCTGATGTTTCAACCCGGCAGCGTGTGGGAATACAGCCGGGCCACTGACGTGCTTGGACGGCTGGTCGAGGCGGTGACTGGCCAGACGCTGGGCTGCTACCTGCGGGAGGCGATCCTGACGCCGCTGGGTATGGTCGATACTGCCTTTAGCGTGCCCGGGACGCAACACCACCGGATCGCCGAGCCCTTCGGGCATGACCCCGATGGCGGCATCCCCATGCGCCTGCTGGAGCCGCGGCGCAAGGAGGCGATGGAAAGCGGTGGCGGCGGTCTGATGTCAACTGCCATGGATTACGCGCGGTTTTTGCAGTTCATGCGCAACAAGGGCGAGTTGCAGGGCGCGCGCCTGCTGGGCCCGCGTACGGTGGACTTCATGACAGCCGATCATCTGGGAGCCATTCCGGTCATGGGCGACCTGCTGCCACCGGGGAACGGTTTTGGCCTCGGGTTTGCCGTGCGCACCGTGCCAGGAATGTTGCCCGTGCCGGGGTCGGTCGGCTTGTACTATTGGGGGGGTATTGCCGGGACTTCTTTCTTTGTGGACCCGGCTGAAGACCTGTATGCCCTCATGATGATCCAGGCCCCCAATCAGCGCAACTATTTCCGCCCGCTGTTTCGCGATCTGGTGTACGCCGCCCTGCTCGACTGAAACCGCACGCAGGGCCTTGCTTGTGAATGTCACCCTCTCCTACACGAGGCTGCCAGCCTGCCGGTTAAAAATCAGACTCTCAAAATGCGTTCCGGTACAGTGTTTGAAGCTCTGGCCAATTGAAGGAAAACCATGAAACCAGATGTCAAACGGTTCTTGATCGCTGGCCTTGTCACTTTGGCTGGCTTATGGAGCGCTACCGCCGAGGGCGCCACGGCGTATGTCAACGCCACGGTGCAAGGCGCGCTCGCGCCGGGGGTCTATGGCCGCATTGAAGTCGGCAATGCGCCACCGCCACCGCTGATCCATGCGCAGCCAATCATCATCCAGCGCGCGCCGGTTCTGGTGCAGCCGCCGCCACTGTATTTGCATGTTCCACCCGGACATGCCAAAAAATGGGCCAGGCATTGCGCCGAGTACAACGCCTGTGGCCGGCCGGTTTACTTCGTCAAGGTCCGGGGTGACGATGTGTATGAATCGCATAGAGGCAAGGACAAACGCAGGGGGCGTGGCAAAGGGCACAACAAGGGGCCGCAACGGAGACTGATCATGGCAGCGGTGGCCGCGGCAGAGTGAGTCGGTTTGAAACGCCTTTGGTCCTGGTGTCGCGGGGTGCAGCCCAATCTGCGCGAAGTCGCGCATTGGCAAGATCTGAAAATCGGGGGTAGCATGAGGTCGGGATCAACAGCATGTCAGGAAGGAACCCATGAAAGCAATCTGGAACGGCGCAGTCATTGCGCAAAGTGATGACACCGTGGTGGTTGAGGGCAACCACTACTTTCCCGAGAGCTCGCTCAATCGCGATTACGTGACCTTCAGCAATCACCACACCACGTGTTCGTGGAAAGGCCAGGCCAGCTACTTTTCATTGCTGGTCAATGGCGAAATGAATACCGATGCAGCCTGGTACTACCCGGATCCAAAACCCGCAGCCGAGGCCATCCAGGGGCGTGTCGCCTTCTGGAAAGGTGTCAGGATCGAGCCCTGACCGGCGTTGCCGCGGTGATGGCCCCAACCCCCGGAACACACACGACTTTTTAGGAAACCCCATCATGTTCAAACATCTTCTGGTTCCGGTCGATGGTTCGTCCACCTCCAGCCAGGTGGTTGAGAAATCGATTGCCATTGCCCAGGCATTCAAGAGCGCCGTGACCGTGATTTATGTCATAGACCCCTATGCGTTCACCGGAGTCGGAACGGATTTTTCCTACGGTCAGGCGGAATATCTCGGTGCGGCCACCGCCGAAGCCAACGAGGCGATCACGACAGCCAAACAGGCTTTTCAGGATCAGGGGATCGACGTGACCGCTTCCATTGTCGAAGGCCATGCCATTTACCGCGGCATTCTTGACACTGCCGAGTCGGTGGGTGCCGACCTGGTGGTGATGGGCTCCCATGGTCGCCGCGGACTGGAAAAGCTGGTGCTCGGCAGCGTCACGGCCCAGGTCTTGTCGCACACCCATTTGTCGGTGCTGGTGGTACGGGAATAGGGCC
>JAHFQQ010000328.1 GCA_023259235.1 Polaromonas sp.
CTCGGTTCCGTTGATGACGAAAGATCCCTTGTCGGTCATGAGCGGTACTTCGCCCATGTACACCTCCTGCTCCTTGACCTCCTTGACAACCTTCGACTGTGATGTGGACGACTCGCGGTCGTAAATGATCAGCTGCACCTTGGCGCGCACGGCCGAGGCAAACGTCAGTCCACGTGTCTGGCACTCGCGCACGTCGAAGGCAGGCTTGGCCAGGTTGTACTCGATGAATTTCATCTCGACAAAACCGTTGTGCGAGACGATCGGGAAGGCGTTGTCAAAAGCCGCCTGCAAACCTTCAATGGCGCGCCTTTGGGGTGCTCGATCCGCCTGCAGAAATGCAGTGTATGCATCCTTCTGCATTTGCAGCAAATAGGGAACGGCTAACACGCTTTCGCGGTTGCCGAAGCTTTTGCGGATGCGTTTACGTTCGGTATAGGAATAGGCCATGAGTTCTCCGCGTTGATAGGCTCTGGTGACTCTGATGCCCGAATACACTACATATCCGGGCGGGCTTGGTGGTTGGCCTCTACCAACCATGGCGGACAGCGACCCATTGCAGGTCACCCGAACCAAGGCATTTTCTGAAGTCGGGGTCAGAAAACACTGGAAAAAGGACTGAAATAATCCCTTTTCCGGTGTTTCCACAAAACGCGAAAGGCTGGAAGCCCGATTTGGAGCTTCCAGCCTTCGCAGACCCAAAAATTATTTGAGTTCGACTTTCGCACCAGCTTCTTCGAGTTTTTTCTTGGCGGCTTCCGCGTCAGCTTTGGGCGCGCCTTCCTTGACGTTTTTCGGCGCCCCGTCCACCAAATCCTTGGCTTCCTTGAGGCCCAGGCCAGTGAGTTCGCGAACCGCCTTGATGACCTGCACCTTGTTCGGCCCAGCTTCCAGCAGCACGACGTTGAAGTCGGTTTTTTCCTCAACCGCCGCCGCGCCTGCGCCAGCTCCGCCAGTTGCGGGAGCGGCCATGGCGGCTGCGCTCACACCAAATTTCTCTTCGATGGCTTTCACCAGTTCGTTGAGTTCGAGGACCGTCATGCTATCAAGCGCGGTCAGGAATGTGTCTTTATCGAATGCCATTTTGATTTCCTAAAAAGTTCTTTAACAGTTGGGGGTGGAGCTGACGCCAAACGCCGTGCCCGGTCCCTCAAGGTCTATCGGTTACGCCGCCGCGGGCTCAGGCGCGCTCTCTGCCGCCACTGCCACATCGCTGCCGCCGTCTTTTTTCGCCGCCAGCGCGCCCAGCACAATGGCCATACGCGAGATCGGCGACATCAGCAAACCACTCAACATCGCCAACAACACGTCCTTCGAAGGAATATTGGCCAGTTGCTTCACGCCGTTCACATCCAGCGCTTTGCCACCAAATGCCCCACCGCGAATCACCAGTTTGTCGTTGGTCTTCGCAAAGTCAGCCACCACTTTTGCGGCGGCCACGGCATCTGTTGAAAAACCGTAGATCAGCGGCCCGGTCATCTGGTCGGACACAACTTCAAATGCGCTGCCTGCCACGGCGCGTCGGGCCAGGGTGTTCTTCAGAACACTCAGGTTCACGCCTTTGTCGCGGGCTTGGCTGCGCAGTCGGGTCATGTCAGCGACCGCGATGCCACGGTATTCCGCCATCACGAGCGTTTGGGCAATTGCTGCGAGGCCAGTCACTTCATCAATGACGGCTTGTTTCTCACTGCGATTGAGACTCAAGGTCTTCTCCTTAAAAAAGTGTTTTCGGGTTTCGGCTTGCGCATCCACCACTCAACACACTCATGTTTAGCGACCAACTGTTTCAGATTTTTATCAAAACCCTTCAAGCAGCGGGACCGCCATCTGCGTTGGCTGTCTTTCGATTAAGTGCCAGGCCGACAATTGCTTGTCATGAACTGGCACGCCAACGGTCCTGGATGACCTGCCGGGGTAGCATCCCCAGCAGCCCACCACATCGAACAACCCTTTCGGATCATTCAAATTCTTCCTCTATGCCCCGGTTTACGCCGCAATGGTTTGCGTATCGACACGCACGCCCACGCCCATCGTTGACGAAACCGCCACTTTCTTCAGATAAACACCCTTGCTGGTAGCCGGCTTGGCTTTGATCAAGGCATCGATCAATGCAGCCAGATTGCCCTGCAGCTTTGCGGTATCAAACGAGCGGCGACCAATGGTGCCGTGCACGATACCGGCCTTGTCAACGCGGAACTGGACCTGGCCAGCCTTGGCATTCTTTACGGCCGTGGCCACGTCGGGCGTCACGGTACCCACCTTGGGGTTGGGCATCAGGCCGCGCGGGCCCAAAATCTGACCCAGCGTACCGACGATGCGCATGGCATCAGGGGAAGCGATCACCACATCAAAGTCCATTTTTCCGGCTTTGATATCTGCTGCCAGATCGTCCATGCCAACGATGTCAGCACCCGCGGCCTTTGCCTCTTCAGCCTTGGCGCCCTGGGCGAACACGGCGACACGCTTGGTTTTGCCGGTGCCATTGGGCAACACGACCGCGCCGCGAACGACCTGGTCAGATTTCTTCGCGTCAATGCCGAGCTGCACCGCCACATCGATGGATTCATCAAATTTGGCGACGGCAAACTCCTTGACCAGACCCAGTGCGTCAGGCGCCGCGTAAAGCTTGCCGCTGTCGATCTTGCCGCCGATGGTTTTTTGGCGCTTGGTCAGCTTGCTCATATCACTCCCTCCACCGTCACACCCATGGATCGGGCTGAACCGGCAATAGTCCGCACGGCCGCGTTCAGGTCGGCCGCGGTCATGTCTTTCATCTTGGTTTTGGCAATCTCTTCCAGCTGGGCGCGGCTGATCTTGCCGACCTTGACGGTGTGCGGCGTAGCGGAACCCTTGTCGAGCTTGATGGCCTTCTTGATCAAGGTGACCGCCGGAGGCGTCTTGATGATGAATGTAAAGCTCTTGTCCGCATAAGCGGTGATCACCACGGGCAGCGGCAGGCCTGGCTCAACACCCTGGGTCTGGGCGTTGAACGCCTTGCAGAACTCCATGATGTTCAGGCCGCGCTGACCCAGCGCCGGGCCAATCGGGGGGGACGGGTTGGCCTTGCCAGCTGGAACTTGC
>JAHFQQ010000100.1 GCA_023259235.1 Polaromonas sp.
GAATTCGTCTTCGAATTCAGGGATTGGAATTATTTTCGGATGTGGGGTCGAAGCTTGGGTCATGACTGTGATTGTCGCGCCAGCGGCGGTGTCTGCACAAAAAGCGCCATGGCGGCATCTGTCAGATCATCCAGAGACGCACCTTTTTTGTCATCAAACCACTGCACCGACCAGTTGAGGGCACCGAAGATCAGCAGGCGCGCCAGCTTGACCGGGCCCTTGATCCGACCTTTTTTACTCAGGGCCTTGAACACCGGCTGCCACAGCGCCTCGTAATCGCCCTGCAGTCTGGCCAGCAATGCACGCTGCCGGGTTGTGAGGGACCGCGCCTCGTACAGCATCACCGGGATGAAATCGCTGCCCGGACCCAGAAGAACGTCGAAGTGATTGCGGATCAACAGGCGCAGCAAGGTGCAGGCATCGGGCGACGATTGCGCTGCGGCTTGCAGCGCCGCCGTCTGCCAGGCGATGGCTGAACGCATGCCCTCGTCCATCACCGCATACAACAGCGCACCCTTGCTTTTGAAGTGATAAAACGGTGAACCGCTGTGCATGCCCGCAGCCGCCGCGATGTCGCGTGTGCTGGTGCCATCAAAACCCTTGCGGCGAAACAGCCGCGCAGCCGCATTGACCAGTTCGACCCGCCGGTTGCCGTCGTCGCGTTCATCAGGCGTTTTACGCGGGCGACCTCGCGGCCGCTTTGCAGCGACGGGTTCGTTGGCGACGGTGACGGGCGCGGTAATGGCGCCGCGGGTGCGTGCGACGGTTTGGTCCATGACGACAGACCATAGCAAATGACGCTATTTTTAGCAAGCATTCGCTTCGTAAAAATCGATCAACGGGATTCCGGATGACAATCGACTGCCGCCAGCCGGCCGCCCTGCCCCAAATATGCGCTGGAATGTGCCACACTGTTTGGCGCGCAAACTGCCGGCTGGTCAACGCCACGAAGGCGAACTTGTCGCAATGCAGCGCATGGAGGCTTCAAAATGGCAAAGCGTGTGTTTCCCTTGTCCAAGGTTTATGGCCTGCTGGAGCCAGGGCCGGTGGTGCTGCTCACCACCGCGCACAAAGGCAAGGCCAACATCATGACGATGTCGTGGCACACCATGCTAGAGTTCGAGCCGCCGCTGGTGGGCTGCGTCGTCAGCAACCGCGACTTCAGTTTCGATGCGCTCAAGGCGACACGTCAATGCGTACTCAACATCCCGACCGCGGCGATGGCCCCAACGGTGGTGGGCTGCGGCAACACCTCAGGCCGTCGCGTGGACAAGTTCGAATCCTTTGGCCTGACGCGGGTTCCGGCGTCGCTGGTCGGCGCGCCGCTGATCGCCGAGTGCTACGCCAGCCTGGAATGCCGGGTAGCCGACACGCGACTGATGAACCGCTACAACTTCTTCGTGCTCGAAGTGCTGAAAGCATGGATCGACCCTGCCTGCAAAGACCCGTGCACACTTCATCACCGTGGCCGGGGCGTTTTCATGGTGAGCGGCGAGACGATCAGGCTGCCGTCAAAAATGAGGTGACCTGAGCAACGCAACCCGCCTCAGTCAAAAGATGCAATCCTGCGCATGTCGTGCCCCTGCCGTGCAGGCCACAGCGACCGCGATGCAGCGCCGTCCTGGTGATCCGCACTCCACTCATGCCTGAAGCACGCGCAGAGCGTCACGCTTGGTCTGGCAGGCGTGGACGTCAGCGCTCGTCGTAACTCACCGTCAAGTGGTCGCTGGTCGGACGCGACTGACAAGACAGCACAAAACCCTGCTCGGTTTCCCAGGGTTCCAGGCCAAAGTTCTTGTCCATTTCGACGCTGCCGTCCATCACCTTTGCGCGGCAGGTGCAGCAAACGCCGGCCTTGCATGAGTAAGGCAGATCCAGTCCCGCGGCCAGCGCTACATCCAGCACATGCTGGTCGGGACTCATCTGCAGCGCGTGCGCCTTGCCGTCAAGTACCACGGTCAGGGCCACCTGGCCACTGGCGGGGAGCTTCAGGCTGGCCACCGCGGCCTGGCGCGCTTCAGGGGTGAGGGCCTCCAGCGTAGGCGATGTAAAGCGTTCGGCATGCACCCGTTTGGCGGGCACGCCGGCTTCGATCAGGGCCTTTTGCGTGGCCTCGATCATGGCCTCCGGCCCGCAGACAAAGACCTCGTCCATGCTGCCCACCGGCAGCAGGGCATCAATGATGGCGCGCACCTTGTCGGCATCAATGCGGCCTTGCAGCAAATCAACCTCCTGTGCCTGGCGCGACAGGATGTGTATCAGCGTCAAACGGCCGGGAAAGCGGTCCTTGAGATCCTGCAAGGCTTCATTGAACATCACCGTTGCCATGCTGCGATTGCCATAGACCAGGGTGAATCTGGAATCCGGCTGGTCTTCCAGCGTGCTGGCCATGATCGACAGAATCGGCGTAATACCCGAGCCCGCCGCAAAACCGACGCGGTGCAGGGCGCGTGGCCGCCTGGAAACAAAGCGCCCGTCCGGTGGCATGACGGCCAGGGTGTCGCCCGCCTTGAGGCTTTCCGTCGCCCAATTGGAGAACACGCCGCCTTGCATCGGACGAATGCCCACCACCAGCTCACGGGTTCGTTTGAAGTGGCCGCGGGTGCAGCAAATCGAGTAATTGCGGCGCACATCCGCGCCGTTGATGCGCGTGTGCAGCGTCAGATACTGGCCAGGCTGAAAGTCAAAACGCTCCTGCAACGTCTCGGGCACTGTCAGGGCGATGGCGGCAGACCCTGCAGCTTCGGGGGTGACGCTGGAAACGCGCAGGTCGTAGAAACGGGGGGACGTGGACATGATGGTTGAGCGTGAACGCGGTTTAATAGGGTTTGAAGTAATCAAAGGGTTCCAGACAGTCCAGGCAGCGGTACAGCGCCTTGCAGGCGGTTGAGCCAAAGTGCGACGTCTCCGTCGTATTGCTTGAACCGCATTGCGGGCAAGCCACCGCCGGTTGTTCGCTACCTGCTATTTTTCTGGGAGCAAACTGGACCGGTTTTCCGCCTGAGCCTGCGCAGGCGCGCGGATGTGGCGGCGCAATGCCGTAGCCGCGCAGTTTGTCTCGTGCCTCGGGGGTCATCCAGTCGGTGGACCAGGCTGGCGCGAGCCGGGTCACCACACGTGCGGCGACACCCGCCTGGGCCAGCGCACCGGTTACGTCGTCTGCCATCTGGCTCATGGCCGGGCAGCCGCTGTAGGTGGGCGTAATGACCACCTCCAGCCCGGCCGCAGCCTGACGTACCGCCCGTAAAATACCCATTTCGCGCAGGTTCACTACCGGAATTTCCGGATCAGTCACGGCTTCAAGCAGGTTCCAGATGGCGTAGTGCGGCTCAAGTGGCAGCTTCTTGACTATCGGGCCGTCGGGCAGGCAATCAGTGGCAACGGGCTCCATGGGCCTTACCAGACGGCTTCGGGGTGGGCGCGTGCAAGGCTCTGCATCTCGGCCAGCACAAAACCCAGGTGCTCGGAATGCACGCCGAGCTTGCCGGTGGAAACATGGCCGCTATCGGACGGGCGCTTCAAGGTGGCCTCGGCCAGCGCGTCGTCCACCAGCTCATTCCAGGCAGCTTGAAGTTGCCGGGTATCGGCACCCATGCCAGCCTTGACTGCCGCAGTTTCCATGGCACTGGGTGTCCAGTATTCCTGTGTGTATGGCATCAAATGGTTCAGGGCCGCCTGCATTCTTGCATGCGATTCGGCGGTGCCGTCACCCAGGCGCAACAGCCAGTCGCGCGCGTGGCGCAGATGGTACTGGGCTTCCTTGGACGACTTGCCTGCGATGGCGGCAAGTTGCGCATCCGCGGAGGCCTTGAGCGCCTCCCACACCAGCACCATCAGCGCGCTGTAAAGAAAATTGCGTGCGATCGTCACTGCGTAGTCGCGGTCACCCGCCGTAGTGGGGGCCAGCGCAGTGCTGTGCGGCAATTCCAGCAGTGTGTAGTTCTTGAAGTCTGGCACGTCCCGAAAGTAGGCCAGCAGGTCTTCGGTGGTGCGGCCATCCTTGCGCAGGGCGCTTACATGCTGGTAGAGCAAACGCGCCTGGCCAATCAGGTCCAGGCTGTTGTTGGACAGCGCCAGGTCTTCTTCAAGCACTGGCCCGTGGCCGCACCACTGGGCATTGCGCTGGCCGAGGATGACGGCGTTGTCGGCCAGGTGCAGCAGGTAGTCTTGATAGGCTGCCATTACATGTGCCCCACTTCCTCTGGAATTTCGTAAAAGGTCGGGTGGCGATAGATTTTGTCAGCGGCAGGGTCGAACATGGAGTCTTTGTCATCTGGCGCGCTGGCGGTGATGCTTTTGGAGGGCACCACCCAGATGCTCACGCCTTCCTGGCGCCGGGTATATACGTCGCGCGCCATTTGCAGGGCTTGCCGGGCATCAGCGGCATGCAGGCTGCCGCAGTGTTTGTGCTCCAGACCCTGTTTGCTGCGGACAAAGACTTCCCAGAGTGGCCAATCTTTCAGTGCTGGAGTGTTCATGCTGCTTCCTTGGCTTGATTGGTTGAGGACAGGGCAGAATTGCTACGCAATTCGTCGTCTGTCCCGTGAGGTTTTTCGTTTTGACGTTTACGGGCATAGGCCAGCGCGGCTTCGCGCACCCATCGGCCGTCGTTGTGGGCTTTGACACGGGTCGCCAGGCGTTCGTGGTTGCAGGGGCCGTTGCCGTTGACCGTGCTCCAGAACTCGTCCCAGTCAATCTCGCCATAGTCATGGTGCTGCCGCTCTTCGTTCCACTTGAGTTTCGGGTCGGGCAGGGTCACGCCCAGCACCCTGGCCTGGGGCACGGTGGCATCGATGAATTTCTGGCGCAGCTCGTCATTGCCGATGCGCTTGATGCCCCAGCGCATCGCTTGCCCGCTGTTCGGACTGTCGGCATCCGGCGGGCCAAACATGGCCAGACACTTCCACCAGAAGCGGTTGACCGCATCCTGCACCATGGCTTTTTGCCCGGCGGTGCCCTGCATCATGACCAGCAAGGCTTCGTAACCCTGGCGCTGGTGAAACGACTCTTCCTTGCAGACGCGAATCATGGCGCGGGCATACGGCCCGAAGCTGCAGCGGCACAGCGGAATCTGGTTCATGATGGCCGCGCCATCAACCAGCCAGCCAATCACGCCGACATCGGCCCAGGTGAGTGTCGGGTAGTTGAAGATCGAGCTGTATTTGGCCTTGCCGCTGTGCAGGTCGTCCAGCATCTGGTCGCGGCCTTGGCCCAGGGTTTCAGCGGCGCTGTAGAGGTACAGGCCGTGTCCGCCCTCATCCTGCACCTTGGCAATAAGAATTGCCTTGCGTTTGAGGCTGGGGGCGCGGCTGATCCAGTTGCCCTCGGGCAGCATGCCGACAATTTCGCTGTGCGCGTGCTGGCTGATCTGGCGCACCAGCGTTTTGCGGTAGGCCTCGGGCATCCAGTCCTGCGGCTCGATCTTGCCATCGGCGTCGATCCTTGCGTCAAAGCGCGCCTGAAACTCCGGATTTTCAAGTGAAGCCGGATGAGGCACCTTTTTCTGGCCCGGGGTTTCCTGGACATTGAATGACTGTGTGTACATGAAAATTGCCTCCTGTGGATGTAGGAAATGCTTCAATCAGCCAGCCACGCCCGGTCCTTTCAGATCTGCTTCGGGCGCTCATCGATCAGACGCCTGGCCTTGCCGGTCAGCGTGCGCGGAATCGAGTCATGATCCAGCACCGTGATGTGCGTTGAAATGCCAATGATGGTCTTGATGTGATGCTGCAATTCCTTGCCGATGGCTGCCACATCTGATTGCGGCAACGTCCCCGAAACTTCGCGCTGCAGTTCGCAGCGCACTTCGACGTTGTCCAGGTGACCGTCGCGACTGACAAATATCTGATAGGTGCCGCCCAGACGCTTGTCGCGCAATATCTGTTCTTCGATTTGCGTCGGGAACACGTTGACACCACGGATGATCAGCATGTCATCGGAGCGACCGGTAATACGGTCCATACGGCGGAAACTGCGTGAAGTGGGAGGAAGCAGGCGCGTCAGGTCGCGCGTGCGGTAGCGGATGACCGGCATGGCCTGCTTGGTCAGGGAGGTGAACACCAGCTCACCCTGCTCACCATCGGGCAGCACTTCGCCGGTCTCCGGATTGATGATTTCCGGGTAGAAATGGTCTTCCCAGACCACCAGTCCGTCCTTGGATTCTATGCACTCACAGGCCACGCCGGGCCCCATGACCTCCGTCAAGCCGTAGATGTCAATGGCATCGAGGCCGAGTTTTTTCTCGATCTCCCTGCGCATGCCCTGGCCCCAGGGCTCGGCGCCAAAAATCCCGATCTTGAGAGAGATTTCTTCCGGCGCAATGCCCAGACGTTCAAACTCTTCGGCAATCACGAGCGAATACGAGGGCGTGACCATGATGATGCTCGGCTTGAAGTCCTGAATCAGCTGCACCTGCTTCTCGGTTTGGCCGCCTGACATGGGCACCACCAGACAGCCCAGGCGCTCGGCACCGTAGTGCGCGCCCAGGCCACCCGTGAAAAGACCATACCCGTAGGCTACATGGCATATGTCACCCGGGCGGCCGCCGGCGGCACGAATGGAGCGCGCCATCAGATTGGCCCAGGTGTCAATGTCCTCACGGGTGTAGCCCACCACAATCGGCTGGCCAGTGGTGCCTGATGACGCATGCACGCGCGACACCTGATCGCGCGGCACGGCAAAGAGCCCGAACGGGTAGTTGTCGCGCAGGTCAAGCTTGGTGGTGAATGGGAACCTGCTCAGGTCAGCCAGCGTTTTCAGGTCGTCCGGATGCACGCCCTTGGCGTCGCATTTTGCTCTGAAGTGCGCGACGTTGTTGTAAGCGTGGCTGATCGACCATTGCAGGCGTTGCAGTTGCAGCGCTGCGATTTCGTCACGGCTGGCGGTTTCAATGGGATCGAGCTCACCTGGCTTGGGTTGTTTGGCGGTCATGAGGGTCTCCTTTTATGGTTGAATGGTTGCGTTCATGGTCGGCATCAGCCTGCTGCGGGCCGGCGATTACCTCGCCGCCGATTCGGTAACTTTTCCCGCGAAACAGGGCAACGGTTTTGCCGCCGCGGGATCGCACGGTGATGTCATACACCCCGGTACGGCCGGACAAGGAACGTTCAATGGCTTCGGCTTCCAGCACATCGCCAGTGCGCGCCGGAGCCAGGAAGTCGATGTGGCAGGCCGAGGCCACGGTGCTCTGGTTGTAACTGTTGCATGCATAGGCAAAGGTGCTGTCGGCCAGCGTAAAGATGATACCCCCATGGCACATTTGGTGGCCATTGAGCATGTCGGCGCGTACCTGCATGGAAACAATGGCGTAGCCTGGTTTGATGCTGAGAAGCTGCATTCCCAACGCCTGGGAGGCGCTATCGTTCGACCACATGGCAGCGCCGATTGCATCGGCCAGTGCCTGTCGGCTGTTGTGTTGTTCAGTCATGAATGCCCTTTTCGGCAAAGATATGGTGTTCAGGCAGGGGTGCAGCGCGGTAGCGGTCTTTGCCGCAGGTTCGGACCAGATGACCGGGTACGGTGCCGACCTGGACGAAATCCATCGCATCGGCCCGGCCAGCGAATTGTTGCACGGCCTGCAAGCGCTCCGCGGCGGCATTGGCGGCACCCGTGGTGCTGGAACCGGCAATCGCAACAATTGCCTGTGTTGCCAGAGACTGTGCCACCGCTACTTCCCGGTAAATTTTGGTTCGCGCTTTTCCATGAAGGCGGCCACGCCCTCAGCGAAGTCCGGGCTCCAGCCGAGTTCACGCATGACACCGCCTTCCATGGACAGTTGCTGCTCCAGCGTGTGCGAAGGCGCCGCATGCATGACCTGGCGTGTGCGCACCAGGGCCTTGGTTGGCATGGCGGCCAGTTGCGCGGCCAGTTTGTCAACGCTTGCAGCCAATTGACTATCATCCACCACCTGCCATATCAAACCCCAGTCGGCCGCTTTTTCAGCCGGCAGCTTGTCCGCGAGCAGGGCGAGACCCAGGGCGCGCGCCATGCCAACGCGCTGCGGCAGGAACCAGGTTCCGCCGGTATCCGGAATCAACCCGATCTTGCTGAAAGCTTGCAAGAAGCTGGCCGATCTGGCGGCAATGACCAGATCGCAGGCCAGCGCCAGGCTTGCGCCCGCCCCCGCCGCAATACCGTTGACGGCGGCCAGGGTCGGCACGCGCAGGTTTTGCAAACGCAGGATCAGCGGCTTGTAGTATTTCTCAACCACGTTGCCAATGTCCGGCAGCCTGGGCTTCATCGCCATCTCCGGGTCAGTCAGATCCTGCCCGGCACAGAAGGCACGGCCCGCGCCGCTCAGGACCAGCACGCGAATGCTGTTGTCGTCCTGCACGGCATCAAGCGCAGCGCGCAGTTCAAGCTGCATGGCACCGGTGAAGCTGTTGAGCTTGTCGGGGCGATTGAGCGTCAGGCGGGCAATGCCATCCTGCACCTCAAAGCGAATGTTCTGGTAGGTCATGGCAAGGCCTCAGACGTGGTAACGGCGCTGGATCACGCGGAAGCGGTTGGCCACGAAGGCCGAGTCGCAATACGATGCATTGGCGGCCGGGTTGCCGCCGCTACCGTGGTAGTCGGAGAACGCGGCAGACTGGTTGACAAACACGGCACCAGTCAGATTGATCGACAAGGCAACCTTGGCGCGCCAGGTGGCTGCTGTCATGGCATCGATCACCTCGGCACGTGTGGAGTAAACGCCCGCAGTCAGCGCGCCGTGAGTGGCAACGACCCGCTCTGCCAGCGCGATGGCGGCACCGGTGTCAGTCACCTTGACGACAAAGGTGATGGGCCCGAAACGCTCTTCCATGTAGGCCGCTTCATCGGCCGCGCCGCAAGCCAGCAATACCGGGGTGCGGACCTCGGCCTTGGGAAACTCGGGGTTGTTGATTTTTCGGGACGCCAGCAGCACCTGGCCCAACTCGCCGCTGTCAGCCAGTTTGATGCGCGCCAGCGTGGCGTCGGACTGCACGGCGCCGAGCACGGCAAGCGCGACTTCGGGGGTCGCGAGAAAGCCGTCAACGGCTCGGGCCAGGTCGGCGCAGACCTCGTCGAAGCTCTTGTGACCAACTTCGGTATCAATGCCGTTCGCGGGCACAAACAGTGCCTGCGAAGTGGTGCACATCTGGCCCGAATAAAGTGACAGCGTGAACGCCAGATTGCGCAGCATGGCTTTATAGGCGTCGGTGGAGTCGATGACGATGCTGTTGACACCGGCCAGCTCGGCGTACACCTGGGCCTGTCGGCAGTGGTCGATCAGCCAGTGGCCAAACACACTGCTGCCAGTGAAGTCAACGGATTTCACGGCCTGGTGCGTCACCAGGGCCTGAGTGGTTTCTGGCTTGGCGGGCACGCACAGGCTGACCAGGTTGGGATCGATGCCGTTTTCCGAGAGCACCGCGCGGATGGTGCGCACGGTGATTGCCGCGGGCAGGATGGCATTGCCGTGAGGCTTGACAATCACCGCATTGCCGGTGGCCAGCGCGGCAAACAGGCCGGGGTAGGTATTCCAGGTCGGGAATGTGCCACAGCCCACAACCACGGCCACGCCACGCCCGACAACTTCAAAGTGCTTTTTCATGACCAGCGGCGGGTTTTTACCCTGCGGCTTTTCCCAGATGGCCTCGGCGGGCACAAAACTCTGTTCGCGGTAGGCGTAGGTGACAGCTTCCAGGCCGCGATCCTGCGCATGCGGCGCACCGGCCTGAAACGCCATCATCCAGCCCTGACCGGTGGTCATCATGACGGCGTGGCCAATTTCAAAACTCTGCCGGTTCAGGCGGTCGAGCATCTCGATGCACATGCCGGCGCGGCCCTGGCAGCCAGCGGCTTGCCAGCCGGCCATGGCGCCCTGGCCCGCGTCAAGCAGTGCCTGAATGTCGCATACCGGGTACTGCACATTCAAGTCGATTCCAAAGGGCGATTGCTCGCCACCGAGCCAGTCGGTGATGCCAGGTTGGCCCAAATCAAATTTCTTGCCCAGATGCGCCTCGAAGGCAATTTTGCCGTCGTTGGGCGCGGTTTCACCATAGGTTTTTGGGCTCGGCATCTCGTTGTACACTGCCCAATAGCCACGCGTGTGGATGGCGTTGAGCGCGGCTTCGAGTTTGGCGCGATGTTTTTCAAACAGGGGGTGAATCATGGGAGGATCCTGAAACAAAATCGATGGAAAAATAAAAGCCGGCTCGCCACTCAAGAAAACCCGGCGCATTGCCGCTGTCCGCATCCAGGGAAAAGTGCATGCTGGTCCTCCCCGGACGTTGTCAGACGGCTCGTGGCTGCAGCGAAGCCGCAGTGGGCGAATCAGTCCCCGGCTGGCCAGGCTCGGCGCGGGCCAGGCGCATGGCCTCGCGCAGCACGCCGATGTCGCCGATATGGTTGGCCAGCAACAGGATCAGCCGGACATTGACCGTGGCGCTTTGCTCGTCGCTGAGGTCGCGGTGAGTGTCAATCAGGGCCTCGTAAAAATCGTCGCCTGGCGTGTAAGCGCGAAAGTAACGCTTGCCGGATTCATTGAAATTTGGCTGCAGATTCAGGGTCATGTCCGACTCCTTGGTAGTAGGTGTTGCAGGTGGCGCGCGCCACCGCGGCCTTGACCTGTTCAGAATCAAAGCGGCGCCAGCGCGCGGCCACGTGCTGGTCTGGGCGAATCAGGTAAGTCGTGCCAACGCGTGCATCGTAGCGTTCTGCAAAGCAGTTGCCGCGATCTTCCAGCACGCGCACTCCTTGCGCAGCAGCGCCGCCGCGGGCTGACACCATGACAACTTCGACCGGAATTGGCCCCGCGGCCAGCGCCGCGAACCGGGACAGCATTTCAGCATCGACAGCAGCCGCGTCATTGACATACACCAGCGCGACAAACCGGTTACCCACCTGGTCAAGCAGCCAGGCGTCTTGGCCGCCGCTGCGCATGGGCGCATCGTCCATCGGCGCGCCTGGCACCATGTCGCCGGTGAAGCTGGCGCTGTCGCGCGTGTTCAGGCGCGATTGAGTCAAATAACTGGGTACCGACAAGCGCCCCGAATTGACCAGCGCCCGGGCAAACGCATGATGGCGCGCCAGACTCAGCACGGCATTGCGAAA
>JAHFQQ010000101.1:0-8479 GCA_023259235.1 Polaromonas sp.
AGGCAAGGTTGGTTCGTCGTTGCAGGCCAATGTTTCGCTCGAAGTAAATGCCGAAGACCACGCGCTGCTGGCCAGCCTGGGAGACGATCTGAAATTTGTCTTTATTACTTCCGCTATTGATTTAGTAGCTGGGGATACAATAAGTTCAAAGGTGAGCGCCAGTTCTTCCACAAAATGCGAACGCTGCTGGCATTACCGCGATGATGTCGGCCACGACCCGGCGCACCCCACCCTTTGCGCGCGCTGCACCAGCAACCTGTATGGGGCGGGTGAAGTCAGGGCTTTTGCGTAATGGCAAAAACCACCTTCAGAACCACATCAAGCCCAATGCTGCCCTGGCTGGGGCTTGCGCTGATCCTGCTGATTGCCGACCAGTTCACCAAGGTGCTGATTCTGGGCTACTACCGTCTGGGTGATGCCACTACCATAACCAGCTTCTTCAACATCGTTCGGGTCCACAACAGCGGAGCGGCATTTTCGTTCCTGGCCTCCGCGTCGGGCTGGCAGCGCTGGCTCTTTACCGCCATCGGACTGGCGGCGGCGCTGTTTATCCTCTGGCTGCTCAAGTCGCATGCCGGACAAAGACTGTTCTCGTTTGCCCTGGCCTGTATTTTGGCCGGCGCACTGGGCAACGTCATTGACCGCAGCCTGTACGGCCATGTGGTCGATTTTCTGGATTTTCACTACGCCAGCTGGCATTTCCCCGCCTTCAATCTGGCAGACAGCGCCATCACCGTCGGCGCCATCTGCCTGATCCTGGACGAGTTGCTGCGCGTCAGGCGGGCAAGATAAACCGTTCCCTGTTTGGCAGTCCGCCGGGAGCGGGCAGAATCAACCTTTGACCGAATAACGGCCGGGATTCAGCTCATTGAGCTTGCGACCAGCGCGGCCAATGCGAGAGTGATGGTTGATGCAAACCTGGTATTCATGATGGGGTTCCATCCGGCATCGGGAAAGCCTGGAAAGGGTATAGTCAGTTTCAAAATTTATGAAGCATTTGCTGAATCTTCTGGCCGCCGTCGCGCTGCTGGTCTGGGGTACCCAGCTTGTACGTACCGGCATCCTGCGGGTGTTCGGGACCAACCTGCGTCAGGTGCTGGCGCGCAGCATGAGCAGCCGCTATGCGGCAGCCCTTTCCGGCATTGGCATCACCGCGCTGGTGCAGTCCAGCACTGCGACCGCACTCATCGTTGGCTCATTCGTCGGGCAGGGCCTGATTGCCCTGCCGCTGGCGCTGGCGGTCATGCTGGGCGCCAACATCGGCACCAGCCTGATGGTTGTGCTGCTGTCGTTTGACCTGTCCTGGCTCTCGCCGCTGTTCATCTTTGCAGGGGTGGTGCTGTTCACCTCGCGGCAAGACACCCAGGTTGGCCGCTTTGGCCGCATCCTGATCGGCCTGGGCCTGATGCTGCTGGCGCTCGAGCTGATTACGGCCGCAACGGCCGTGTTGACGCAGGCGCCAGCCGTCAAGGCACTGCTCATTTCCCTGAAGAGCGATCTGCTCCTTGAAATAACGGTGGGCGCGGTTTTGGCGGTGGTGTCCTATTCAAGCCTGGCCATTGTGCTGCTCACCGCCACACTGGCTGCATCAGGCGCGATCCCCCTCGATGTCGCCCTGGACCTGGTGCTGGGCGCCAACCTGGGCGGCGGCATGTCAAGCGTGCTGACTACCCTGCGCTCTAACGCAGAAGTGCGGCAGGTGCCGTTGGGCAATCTGCTTTTCAAACTGATCGGGATTGCCATGACCGCGCCGCTGATCGGCCTGTGGCTGCAGCACGCGCGCCCCTACCTCGGCGAGCCGGCAACCGTGGTGGTGCTGTTTCACCTCATGTTCAATGTGCTGGTGGGCGTGGTATTTATCGGGTGGACGCAGGTAATTGCGCGCTGGGTTGAAAAACTGTTGTCCCGGCCCGCCAAAACCATTCTCGACCGCCGTCAGCATCACCTCGATCCATCGGCGCTGGCGACGCCCTCCCTGGCGATTTCATGCGCGGCGCGAGAAGCGCTGCACCAGGCCGATGTGGTGGAAACCATGCTGCGCGGCATGCTGGAAGTCATCAGGAATGACGACCTTCAGTTGGCCGCGAGCCTGCGCAAAATGGATGATGAAGTCGATGAGCTGTATTCGTCGATCAAGTACTACCTCACCAAAATCTCCCGCGAGGCGCTGGCCGAGGAAGAAAGCCGCCGCTGGACCGACATCATCAGCTTCACCATCAACATGGAGCACATCGGCGACATCGTCGAGCGGGTGCTGATCGACATCGAGGACAAGAAAATCAAACCCGGACGCCAGTTCTCCGAAGCCGGCATGGCGGAGATCACCGAATTGCATCACCGGCTGATCGACAACCTGCGCCTGGGCATGAGCGTGTTCCTCAATGGCAGCGTGCACGATGCCCAGAAACTACTTGAGGAAAAAGCGCGCTTTCGCGATCTGGAGCGTGCCTACGCCACCAGTCATCTGGAGCGGTTGCACAGCAACACCGTGCAAAGCCAGGAAACCAGCTCGCTGCATATTGACCTGATCAGCGACTTGAAGCGCATCAATTCGCACATCTGCTCGATCGCCTACCCGATTCTCGATTCAACCGGCCCACTGGCGCCCGATCGCCCGCGAACACCGGAACTGGCCGAAAAGATCTGAGGCGCTGCGCCTCAGGTCAAACCCGCCACCGCAAGTTGCTCATTGCGCCAGGCCCCCGCCAGGCCGGCTTCATGCATGGCGCTGGCCACGCGCTCCAGGCTGGCCGTCATGTCGCCCGTCCAAAGCGGCACGCGCGGGCGCGATGGGGCCTGGTTCGCGCGAGCGCGCAGGGTGCCCAACCAGTGGCTCCCAACAGAAGATGCCACCATCGCACACCGCGGCCTTGTCAGAGCGTCAAAATGGTGCAGCCCGTTGTTTTACGGGCTTCAAGCGCACGATGCGCCTGGGCAACATCGGTCAGGGCAAAGCGCTGGTCAATGCGGATGGAAACCTTGCCGCTGGTCACCATGGCAAACAGCTCGTCGGCCATTGCCTGCGTGCCTTCCCGCGTGGCAATGTGCGTAAACAGCGTCTGGCGCGTCACATAGAGTGAGCCCTTGGTGCCCAGGATGCCGGGTGAAAATGGCGCAACCGGACCTGATGCGTTGCCAAAACTTGCCATCAGGCCAAATGGGCGCAGGCAGTCAAGCGAACGCTCAAAGGTGTCTTTCCCGACCGAGTCATACACCACCTTCACACCCGCGCCGCCAGTGATTTCCTTGACACGGGCAACAAAATCCGCCGTGTTGTAGTTGATGACGAAGGCCGCGCCATGCGCCTTGGCCAGCGCGCATTTTTCATCACTCCCCGCCGTGCCTATGAGTTGCAGGTCGAGCGCCCTGGCCCACTGGCAAGCAATCAGGCCGACGCCGCCAGCAGCCGCGTGAAACAGCACGAAGTCGCCCGCCTGAAGCCCGCCCTGAGGCTGCGTGCGGCGCAGCAGGTACTGCGCGGTGAGGCCCTTGAGCATCATGGCCGCACCAGTCTCGAAGGAAATTGCATCGGGAAGCTTGCACACGGATCTGGCAGGCATCACGCGCGCGTCGCAATAGCTGCCTGGCGGCTGGCTGGCATAGGCAGCGCGGTCGCCCGCCTTGAGGTGTGTCACGCCTTCCCCGACGGCTTCGACCACGCCCGACGCTTCCATGCCCAACTGCAGCGGCATGGGCAGCTGGTACAGGCCGCTGCGCTGATAGATATCAATAAAATTCAGGCCGATCGCCTTGTGGCGGATACGGATCTCGCCCAGGCCGGGTTCGCCCACCTGGACCTCGACAAGTTTGAGTTCTTCGGGGCCGCCGTGCTGGTCAATGCGCACGGCGCGGGAGCTGGTAAAGGTCATGCCGGGTTTCCTGGTCGTTTGCGGGATGCGGGTCAATCTGTTCGACGCTGAACCGAACGGAAAATGGCCAATAGCCGACATCGTGCCACGAAACAAAATTGGCCGCACTGCGCGGTGAATTGACGCAACCACCGTGCAGAGCCGGGACGGGCTTGTTAAAGTGGTTCCCATGAATCAACGCCTGACACCCGGCACCACCTTTTTGTTGTTGGTTCCGCCGTTGCTATGGGCGGGCAACGCGGTGGTGGGCCGCCTTGTCACCGGGCTGGTCCCGCCCATGACGCTCAACTTCCTGCGCTGGCTGCTGGCCTTCGTGATTCTCCTGCCGCTGGCCCACCGCGTGCTGCGCCGGAGCAGCGCCCTCTGGCCCAACTGGAAACGCTTTGCACTGCTGGGCCTGCTGGGCGTGGGATGCTACAACGCCCTGCAGTATCTGGCGCTGGAAACCTCCACTGCGCTCAATGTGACGCTGGTGGCGTCCAGCGTGCCGGTCTTCATGCTCGCGGTCGGCAGACTCTTTTTTGAACAGCCTATCTCGCGCCAGCAAGTCACCGGAGCGCTGCTGTCGATCAGCGGCGTGCTGGTGGTGCTGTCGCGCGGCCAGTGGGTGCTGCTGGCGCAGGTGCGGCTGGTGCCCGGCGACTTTTATATCCTGCTGGCCACCCTGGTCTGGGCGTTTTACAGCTGGCAGCTGGCGCAACCCGGGGAGCCACCCGCCCTGCGCCGCGACTGGGCCGCCTTTTTGATGGCGCAAATTGTTTTTGGCCTGGGCTGGTCCGGTTTGTTCGCGGTCGGTGAATGGGCGCTGACCGATGCGCGGATCACTTGGGGCTGGCCGCTGGTCGCGGCCCTGCTGTATGTGGCCATCGGTCCGGCCGTGATTGCCTACCGCTGCTGGGGCGTCGGCATACAGCGCGCCGGCCCCACCATGGCCAGTTTTTTCTCCAACCTCACGCCACTGTTCGCCGCCCTGCTGTCGGCCGCATTTCTGGGGGAGCTGCCGCGCCCCTACCACGCATTGGCGTTTGCGTTGATTGTGGGCGGCATTGTGGTGTCATCACGGCGGTGAGCGCAATGGCATCCCGACCGGGGCAATGAGCCATTTCTTGCCACGTCAGCACATGGCAGTGCCTCTGAATACCTTCATGTCAACGCGTGTTGATTCGTGTTGTGTCTCATATAATTTTCAGCAAATGACAGACACAAGGGCCGGGGACATGAGCAAACACAAGCACCCCTGGCGTGATGGCACAGCGATCATGCTGGCAATGCTCGCGACACTGACCGCCTGCAGTCCGGCCGCCATGGCTCCAGCCGCCCCGTCGATGCAGGGCAGCCCGCCACCAACGCCAATGAAACCGGCTGACGCGCGGGCCTTGCGCGTCATTGTGAAATTCAGGCGGACGGTGCCCTTTCTGGATGCCGCTTTCCTGCGGGACCTGGGCCGGCAGATTTACGCGCGCGTTGCCTACATCAGTAGCGTAGCGCCTGATACCCATGTCTATCAGATCGAACCCGAACCCGGCCAGAGCCACGCTGACATCCTGCAGCGACTGGCAGGCATTCCGTCCGTCCTGCGGGTCGAAGCCGACGCTGTGGCAAGACCGTCCTGAATCCATGCAGGCATGGCCGCGCCGACATGCCGGGTGATGATGCACGAGCCTTGCAGTGGGCCATACCCACACGCCCTGTAACCAGAAAGAGAAGAGCCCGTGAAAACAAGAATGAACTTCAGGCCGCTGGGCGCTGCTGTCATGGCACTGTCCATCGCCACGGTCAGCGCCGTTTCCATCGCACAGCTTGCGCCCAGGGAAAAGACTTTCCCGAACGCACAAGCGACGGCGTTTTCGGGACCGCTGCACACGGAGCAGCGGTTTAACCGCCTGATCATCAAGTTCAAGGACAAGGCCGCCACGCGCGCGGGCGAGTTCGACTTCTTCGAGGCCCGCAACCAGGTGGCCATGCTGGATGGCAGCGCCAGCCTGAATCTGGCCAAGACCAGAACGGTCAGCCTGTCCTACCTGAAATCGGTCACTTCGCAAACCCACGTGGCAATGACGGGGCAAAAGCTCAGCCGCGCGGAATTGTTCGCGCTGGCCAAGCAGATCGAGCGGGACCCAGGCGTGGCCTATGCCGAGATCGATGAGATCGCGCAGGCGCAGTTCACACCGAACGATCCGGACTATCTGACCCAACAATGGCATTACCAGGATCCAGTCAGCTACCCCGGCGGTGCCAACTTGCCGTCGGCCTGGGACCGCTCCACCGGCGCCGGGGTGGTAGTGGCCGTGCTTGACACCGGTTTGCGCCCGCATGCGGATCTGGCGGCCAACCTGTTGCCTGGTTATGACTTCATCAGTGCCGATAGCCCGGGCGTCTTCACCACCGCCAATGATGGTGATGGGCGCGACAGCGACGCTTCCGACCCGGGAGACTGGACACTTGCGGGCGCCTGCGATTCAGGCTCGCCCGCCAGCAACAGCAGCTGGCACGGCACCCATGTGGCCGGCACCATCGCGGCGGTGACCAATAACGGCACCGGCGTGGCGGGCGTGGCCTTTGGCGCAAAGGTCCTGCCGGTGCGCGTGCTCGGCGTTTGTGGCGGCTTCATGTCTGACATTGCCGCCGGCATGCGGTGGGCAGCCGGGCTGGACGTACCGGGCGTGCCAGCCAACCTGCACAAGGCCAAGGTGCTGAACCTGAGCCTGGGCAACCCGGGGTCCTGCGGCCCCACCTATCAGGACGCGGTCGATGCCGTGCGCGCTGCTGGCAGCGTGATGGTGGCGGCCACCGGCAATGAGGGGCTGCCGTCAATCAGCCGGCCCGCCAATTGCGCTGGCGTGATTGCGGTCACCGCGCACACCAGGCTGGGTGACAACGCCAACTACGCCAACATCGGTGCCGGCACGGTCATCAGCGGCCCGGGTGGCGGTTTTGGCACGTTGCTGGCGGGTGACGGGGCCCGCGTGTACTCTACCCTGAACTCCGGAACCACCATCCCGGTTGCCGACAGCTACGGCCTGCTGGCTGGCACCAGTCAAGCAGCGGCCCACGTGGCGGGCGTTGCCGCCCTGCTGGCCAGCCTGCAGCCGGAGATTTCCCCGGACGCCCTGAGCTCGGTGCTGGACAGTTCGGCGCGGCCATACCCGACCGGGACATTCTGCGCGACCCGCACCGACTGCGGCGCCGGCCTGCTCGATGCCAGGGCAGCGCTTGACCGCCTCAACTCGCTGGCGCCGACGGTGACCGCTTCCGTCAATCTGCCCGGTATCCGGCCCACCGGTTCGACCATTGGATTGACAGCGACCGCTTCGGCGGGCAGCAGCGGCAACACCACGTTCAGCTACCAATGGAGCCAAATTGCCGGTCCCGGCGTAACCTTGAGCAGCGCCACGTCGGCCGCAACCTCGTTTGCTGCGCCTTCACCCGGGGCCAGCTATACGTTCAAGGTAAACGTCACGGATGGTGCCAATTTGTCAGCCTCAAACCAGGTCAGTGTCACGACCGATACGGCACCAGTTCTTAACCCGATTCCAGCCCAGACCGTGGTGCAGGCTGGCGCGTTGACCTTTTCCGCGTCGGCCACCGACGCGGAAAATAATCCCGTGGTTTTTCTGGCCAGTAGCCTGCCACCGGGCAGCAGCCTGAACGAGTCGACCGGTGTGTTCAGCTGGAACAGCGCGGGCCCTGCCGGAAACTATGCATTCACCGTCACACCCAATGACGGCGTATTCAGCGGAGTTCCGCTAACTGTTTCGATCACGGTCACGGCGCAGGAGTCGCCACCAGGAAGCGGCGGTGGCGGTGGCGGCGGCGGTGGTGGATCGATGGGCGGGTTTGACCTGTTCGCCCTGTTGCTACTGGCCGGCTTGAGCATTTACTTTGGCCGCCGTCCAGGAACGCGCGGCAAGAACCAGTAACACCAGGCCGATGCCGCCCAATGCACCCGCCAGGTGCGCCGGTTGATAAACCGGGAAGCCCCATCCGCCCGGGGATGCCTCGCGCACGCCCTCCCACTGAAGCCAGAGTTTCAGCGCCATGAGGCCTAAAACAGCCACGGCGGCGGCGCGAATCAACGCTGCGGTTGGCAGCCGGGCCCGGGAACCACTCACCCCGGCGGGCAGATGCAGCGGGCGGGCAAGCCAGCCCAAAGCCACGGCATTGCCAGCCAGCAGCCCATGCAGCGCCCCCGAAGCCCCGGCGTAATAGCTGCAATCCGGATCAAGCGCCAACACCAGCGCCACGCCGGCATAGCCGCCGCACAGCGCCAGCAACTGGATCGGCCAACGCAGCCAGAGGCCGCTTGCAACAACGATCACTACCAGGGCAAAGGCATTGCCCGCCGCGTGCCAGAACGTCAGATGCACCCATTGCGAGGTCAATAATTGCCAGACTGCGCCATGCTCATAGCTGGCGCGGTCAAACCGCAGCAGTTCGGACGCTCCCAGCCACAGCTGCAGCCCCAGCGTGAACGACACAAAAAGCAGCGTCAGGCACAACAGCCCGGGCTCCAACCCGATCCATTTGCCGGCCCCAGGCCGATCATCTGACAAACCGGAGATCATGCACCAGGCCGTCCCGCTAATAGGTGCCCGGATACGCCCCGCCGT
>JAHFQQ010000101.1:8489-11068 GCA_023259235.1 Polaromonas sp.
CTGCAGGCTGCACAGAAAGGCACAGATGGAACCGAACTCCTCGGGCGAGCCAAAGCGCCGGGCTGGAATGTTTTTGCGGCGCGCGTCCATGACCGCGTCCAGCGTCTGTCCGGTTTTTTTCGCCGCGCCCGCCATGGTGCCGCGCAGGCGGTCGGTATCAAACGCGCCCGGCAGCAGGTTGTTGATGGTGACGCCCTGCGCCGCCAGCTTGCTGCGCGCCACGCCGGCGACAAAACCCGTCAAGCCGCTACGCGCGCCATTGGACAGGCCCAGGATGTCGATGGGGGCCTTCACCGCGCTCGACGTGATGTTGACGATGCGGCCAAAGCCGCGCGTGGCCATGCCGTCCACAGTGGCCTTGATCAGCTCGATCGGCGTGAGCATGTTGGCGTCCACCGCCCTGATCCAGGCCTCGCGGTCCCAGTCGCGAAAATCGCCCGGAGGCGGGCCGCCCGCATTGGTGACCACAATGTCAAAATCCTGGCGCCGCGCGAAGACCGCGGCGCGACCTTCCACCGTGGTGATATCTGCTGCAACGAATTGCACGCTAGCGCTTTCCGGACGGCCACCATCTGCCATCAATTTTGTAGCGGATGCCTGCAGCGCATCGGCGCCGCGCGCCACGATCAGCACATGCACACCCTCGCGCAGCAGCGCCTGCGCGCAGCCAAAGCCCAGCCCCTTGCTGGCGCCGCAAACCAGCGCCCATTTGCCGTCAATGCCTAAATTCATGTTGATTCCTTTATGAAAGTCCCGAGCCCGGTGCCTTAAGAGAGGGCCCGCCTACCGGGCCGCCCTGGTAAATACAAAAATCCCCGCAATCACCAGCGCGGTGCCTGCGGCCACCCATGCGGTGAACGGCTCGCCCAGAATCACCACGCCCATCAAGATGGTGGACATCGGACCTACCATGCCGGTTTGGGCGGCCATGCTGGCGCCGATGCGCTCGATCGCCATCATCACCATCAGCACCGGCATGGCCGTGCACAGGGTCGCGTTGAGCAGCGACAGCCAGATGACTTCGGGAGCCACCGCTGCGGCGCTCATCGGCCTGAGCACCACAAACTGGATGATGCACAGCAGGCAGGCCACCGTCGTGGCCAGTCCGACCAGCCGCATCGCGCCCAGACGCCCTACCATCTCGCCACTGTAAACCAGGTACACCGCATAGCAGACCGCGCTCAGGAAGACCAGCAGGGCGCCCAGCGCCGCGTCAGCGCCCTGCAGCGTGATCTCCTGGCCAAACACCAGCACCACGCCGCAGTAGCTGACGGCCATGCCGGCGATCTGCCGCCGCGTGATGCGCCGCTGGTACAGCACCAGCCCGAGCAGCAGGACCAGGGTCGGATTGAGGTACAGAATCAGCCGCTCGAGTGACGCGGTGACATACGCCAGCCCGGCAAAATCCAGAAAGCTGGCCAGATAGTAGCCGGTCAGCCCAAGCCAGAGCACGCCCAGCCAGTCCTTGCGGGTAAGGGGCGCCTTGCCGCGGCTGGCCCACCAGGCCATCACGGCAAATAGCGGCAGTGCAAACAGCATGCGGTACATGATCAGCGTGACGGCATCGACGCCGTAGCGATAAGCCACCTTGACGATAATCGCCTTGCCACTGAAGGCAATCGCCCCGAAGGTTGCGAGCAGCAGTCCGGTAGCTATGCTTTTAGTAGCATGCTGTGCGTGTGTCATTGGGGCTACAGGCACTTTTCTTACAAATTTTTGTCGGGATGCGAGTTTAGTAACCGGCTGCCTGGCCATCACGCCGGCCATCGCTGGCCGCCACATAGCCTTCGACCTTGGGGTTTCCGGCACGCCAGATGAACTGGCCGGCGCCAAAATCCTGGTAAACATTGTGAAGGACTTTCATGCGGTGGCCGCGCGCTGCCAGGCCTTGCACGGTCTGCGGATTGGCAGCGGCTTCAACGCTGACTTCAAGGCCCGCGTTGTAGCGCCAGCGCGGCGCGTCGCAGGCGGCCTGCGGGTTCTGGCCATGGTCAAGCATGCGCACCAGCGTCTGCATCTGTCCCTGCGGCTGCATGTTGGCGCCAATCACGCCAAAGCTCATCAGCGGCTGGCCGTCTTTGGTGAGGAAGGCCGGAATGATGGTGTGGAACGGGCGCTTGCCCGGCGCCACCTGGTTGGGACCGGGCCGCAGGCTGAAGCCGTGACCACGATTTTGCAGGCTGACGCCATATTCCGGCTCAACGCAGCCCGAGCCAAAACCCAGGTAGTTGCTCTGGATAAAGCTCACCATCATGCCGTCTTCATCCGCGGCAGTCAGGTAGATCGTGCCGCCCCTGGGCGGATTGCACGCGCCAAAGTCCTGTGCCCGGTTCATGGTGATGAGTCTGGCGCGTGAGGCGAGGTAGCCGTCATCGAGCATTTGCGCCGGGCTCACCTCCATTGACAAGGGCTCGGCGACGTAGCGATAGACATCGGCAAACGCCAGCTTCATGGCTTCGATCTGCAAATGCTGCGAATCCACGCCATCGACCGGCAGTGCCGCCATATCGAAGTGATCCAGCATGCCCAGCGCCATCAGCGCCGCAATGCCCTGTCCGTTCGGCGGCATCCCGTGCAGG
>JAHFQQ010000329.1 GCA_023259235.1 Polaromonas sp.
TCCAGTGCCTGCGCCGCCCGCACAAAGCTGCCGGCATCCGCCACCGCAGCAAAGGTTTGCATTTCCAGAAACTTGTCCATTTAACTCATTTTGAGGAACTATTAATTCCATTAAGCCATATTTATCTTTGATTCAGAAACAAATAAAGTTCAACCCATGCCTTGAGCGCAAGCAGCCGATTGCCGGGAAGGCCCCTTTAAAACTTTGAAAGGAAATCGTATGAAAGTTCTCGTTATTGGTGCCGGCAACATGGGCTCCGGATTTGTCAAACAACTCTCTGCCGCAGGCCACACCGTGAGCGTTACCGCCCGTGATGCCGCCAAAGCTGCTTCCGCGGCCTCCCCGTACGCCAACGTCAAGGCCGTCCCTGCCGCCGGTGCTGCCGAAGGCCAGGACCTGGTGATTCTGGCCACAGGATACGGCGATGCGGTGTCTGCGCTGCAATCCGTTGGCAACCTGCAAGGCAAAGTGGTGGTGGACATCACCAACCCGCTGACCGCCGACTACATGGGCCTGACCCTGGGTTACAGCACTTCGGCCTCGGAAGAAATTGCCAGGGCCGTTCCCGGCGCGCAAGTGGTCAAGGCCTTCAACACCGTGCTCGCACAGGTTCTGGCTCAGGGCGCTGTATTGGCCGACGGCAGCAAGGTCACCGTGTTCGTTGCCGGTGACAACGAAGCCGCCAAGGCGACCGTGAAAACTCTGGCCACGAGCCTGGGCTTTGCCACGGCCGATGCCGGCAGCCTGAAGAACGCGCGCTACCTGGAGCCCGTGGCCGGTCTGAACATCTACTTCGCCTACGGCGCAGGACGCGGCACCGCCATCGCTCCGGCATGGCTGGGTTTTAAGTAAACCCTGATTCATTCAAACGCACCCCACACACCGTCAAGGAATTCACCATGAACCGCATCTTCCGCAACACCATGCTTGCCACCATGGCCGCTACCGCCTTTAGTTTGGTCAGCGCACAGACGCTTGCTGAGAACCCCACTACCCCCGCTCCCAAGCACGAAAAGCAGGCGCCCAGGGTGGAGCGCAATCTGCACGTGTTCGACACGCTCGACTTTGATGTGTTCAGCAACCAGAAGTGGGATCGCCTGCATGAGAGCCACTCGGCCGACATCGTGGTGACCTGGCCTGACGGCCACGAGACCAAGGGCATTGACCGTCACATCGAGGACCTGAAGGTGATGTTTGTGTTTGCTCCGGACATCACCATCAAGGAGCACCCGATCCGCTTTGGCTCCGGCTCGTGGACGTCGGTCACCGGCGTGATGACTGGCACCTTCACCCAGCCCATGCCCATAGGGGACGGCAAGACCATTGCCCCGACCGGCAAGCGCTTCGCCATCGGAATGGCTACCATCGGCCACTGGAAGGGCAAGACCATGGACCATGAATGGCTGTTCTGGGACAACCAGGACTTCATGAAGCAGCTCGGTCTGGGTAACTAGGCAACACAGCTTCAACAGCGCCTCTGTCAACCTGCAGGTCGACACGCACAGGGCAGGAATGATGACTTTCTCCAAACCACTCTCACAGGCGGCGACTGCCGATGTCACCGTGCTGGAAATGCGCGCCGACACCAGCCTGGTGCAACGTGTGGCTGGTTCGCAAACGCTGTTCTGCACGGAATTCCCGCTGGGTGTGGACTCGCTGGTGCGGGAAAGCCTCCGATATGGACCGCCGCGGCCCATCGAACTCGAACATGCCATTGAGTTGACGGAAGAGGCGGTGATGCCCCTGGCCGCACAGTTTGCAGGCAGCCTTGGGCTAATCCTGAAAGGCTTGGGCGCATCCCTGATCGCCCGTAGCCTGCAGCCCGGCGGCATCGCGCAGACCGCGCTCATCCTGGACGAGGTGGAATCTCTGTTCAACCGCTTGGTGGCGGTGAGCCAAGGCCGGCCGGCAAGCCAGGAGACCCTGCCGACGAATGCCCGCTTCTATGCTGCCATGCTGATGCTGCGGGAATTCATGCACCACCTCAACTTTGCACAAGTCACGCTTCAAATCTGAAAAAACCAGAACATGTCAAACACAACAGCCAATGCCAGCGCAAAAATGCCAACCTGGTACATCCCCCACGGCGGCGGTCCCTGCTTCTTTATGGACTGGAACCCGCCGGACGCATGGACCCGCATGGCGGATTTTCTGAAGAGCCTGGCCTCCACCCTGCCGCGCACGCCCAAAGCCATCGTGATGGTGTCGGCGCACTGGCTGGAGCCGCATCTGACCGTGACCAGCGGTGCGCAGCCGGAACTGATTTATGACTACTACGGCTTCCCGCCCCACACCTATGAACTGAAGTACCCCGCCCCCGGTGCGCCAGCTCTGGCGGAGCAGATCGTGAAGATGCTCACCACGGCAGGCATTGCCAGCGCCCCTGACGCACAGCGCGGCTTTGACCACGGCATGTTCATTCCGCTCAAGCTGATTTTCCCAGAGGCCGACATTCCGGTGGTGCAACTCTCGCTGCACAATTCACTGGACCCTGCGCGGCATCTGGAGGCCGGCCGTGCGCTGGAAGCGCTGCGCGATCAGGACGTGCTGATCATCGGCAGCGGCATGAGCTTTCACAACATGCGCGCTTATGGCGACCCGCAATACGGCCCGATCTCTGATGCCTTCGACGACTGGCTGACCACAGCCGTCGAGTCCGGACCGCAAGAGCGTTATCGCTTGCTGGCGAACTGGGAACAGGCACCCGGTGCCAGGCTTTGCCACCCGCCGCGCGCTGAAGAACACCTGATACCCCTGATGACCGTTGCGGGTGCTGCCGGCAAGGATGCCGGCCACAAGGTGTTTTCTGACCGGGTGATGGAAACGACGCTGTCGGCCTTTACCTTCGGCTAACTCCGAGCGACAGTTTGAGTGTTTTTGAGAGGGTTCCTCCGCGTGTTGAATGACAGCTCTCGAGACCTGATTTCGACTGAGTCCACAACCGGAATGGGCAACAAGCCGGTGTTCACAGTGGTCAGGTGTCTGGTATCCCGTTTACGTAAATTTGGGGTGCTCCATACCGGCCATTAGTGACCGACAGCAACTGGCTGGGTGCGGGTGCAGCAATCATCGAA
>JAHFQQ010000330.1 GCA_023259235.1 Polaromonas sp.
TGCGGGCCGAAGGCATAGACCGGCAACGCCTTTCCGAAGACGATGAAGCCCACCACGCCACCTGGGAAAAAATCCTGCGCTTCACCGGTAACCGTTCACGCGCTGATTTACTGGCCGACATTGCGCTGGGCAAGCGTGTCGCCAGCATCATTGCCAAGCGCATCGCGGCCCTGCTCACGGAGCTCGGAGAAAAGCCCGATGCTTTGCTCATGAGCCGCGAACGATATACCGCTCATGAATCGGTCTCGCAGGGTGCACTGGTGCTCGACGGAAGCGAAGGAGCCTCAGTTCAGTTTGCACCGTGTTGCCGCCCGATTCCCGGCGACAGCATCGTTGGCTATCTGGGCCGGGGCGAAGGGCTCTTCGTACATACCGAAGACTGCGCCATCGCCAGGCGCTTGCAGCAGCGCGATAGTGAGCGCTTCATCGCAGTCGATTGGTCAGATGAACCAGTACGTCCCTTTGAGACCAATCTTCTGGTAACCGTAGCCAACGGCAAAGGGGTACTTGCACGCGTGGCGGCGGCCTTGGCCAGTGTCGAAGCCGACATTACCCATGTGGACATGGGACGGGAGCCTGCGCAGGACGCGACCGACCTGCGCTTTCAGGTGGCGGTGCGTGACCGCATTCACCTCGCCGCGGCAATACGCAGCGTCAAACGCGCCCCTTCCGTACTAAGGGTGCAGCGCGCCAAATCCGCGGAATGAAGGACCTCAAACTCCGCGCATCCCCGGCGTTGCGCTGCACAGGCTGTAGTGGCGCATCAAGGCGCCGGGTATTCCACGCGCAACACCTCAAGCAACTGCAACCCCTGAGGAGTGACGAGGCTGACCTCGTCACCGATCCGTGATTTGAGCAGCGCTCTGGCCACCGGAGATATCCAGCTGACCTGACCCAGGGCACTATTGGCCTCGTCGATGCCAAGAATCGTGACGGTGCGCTCCATGCCGCCGTCATCGACATAGGTCACGGTAGCACCAAAAAAAACCTGATCGCTGCCATGATGCAGAGACGGGTTGCTGATTTCCGCAATTTTCAGCCTTTGGGTCAAAAACCGGATTCGCCGGTCAATCTCGCGCAGGCGTTTTTTGCCGTAGATGTAGTCGCCATTTTCGGACCGGTCGCCATTGCTGGCAGCCCAGTGAACCAGTTCCACCACTTTGGGCCGCTCGTTGTCAATCAGGTCGAGCAGTTCACCGCGCAGGGATTCATAGCCATGAGGCGTGATGTAATTTTTACCGCCCGCAGGCAGCGCGGCCGGCACCAACTCGTCGTCGTCCGGTTCCGCTTCTTTGGTAAAGGCCTTGTTCATGTGCTGCCCAGAATAGCATTTTGGTGTGATCTGGCAAAACCATGCGCGGAGCGAAAAAACGAAAAAGCCTGCAACTTTCGTTGCAGGCTTGTCATATGGTGCGGCTGGCAGGAATTGAACCCACGACCCCTTGGTTCGTAGCCAAGTACTCTATCCAACTGAGCTACAGCCGCGCAGCCGGAAATTATAGCGCATATAACTGGCCAAGCGTCTCGAACGGTCGGCCGTCCTGATCAGATTGCGCCTCGATAATCCGGGACTGCCGTACCGATGCCGCAGGTAATGTCTGGCGGCCGTTAAACTAACTCATGCAACTCCAATTCCTCGGCGCAACCGACACTGTCACCGGCTCCAAATACCTGCTGCAACAAGGCGACTCCAGTCTGCTCATCGATTGCGGGCTGTTTCAGGGCTACAAGCAACTGCGGCTGCGCAACTGGTCGCCGCTGCCAGTTGACGCCGCGTCCATCGATGCCGTCATCCTCACCCATGCACACCTTGATCACAGCGGCTACCTGCCGCTGCTGGCCCGGCACGGCTTCAACGGCAAGGTCTATTGCAGCCCCGCGACCTTCGACCTGTGCCGCATCCTGCTCCCCGACAGCGGCTACCTGCTCGAAGAGGAGGCGGAGTACCTGAACCGGCACAAATTGTCGAAACACTCGCCAGCCCTGCCGCTGTACACCCGCGACGATGCCCAGCGCTGCCTCAAACTGTTCGAGCCGGTGATCTATCACAAGGAATGGCAGCCCGCCGAAGGCCTGAATGCCACCCTTACGCCTTCGGGACACATCCTCGGCGCGTCCTTCGTCCGGATCGACAATGGCTTGCGCTCGATCCTGTTTTCCGGTGACATCGGCCGGCCCGACGACTTGGTGCTGGCAGCTCCCTCGCCGATGGACGGCGCGGACTACCTGGTGGTCGAATCCACCTACGGCGACCGCCTGCACAAAAACACCGACGTGCTGCAGGAACTGGCCGATGTAATCAACCGGACGGCGGCGCGCGGCGGCGTGGTCGTCATCCCGGCCTTCGCGGTCGGGCGTGCGCAGAGCCTGCTGTACGCGATCCACCTGCTCAAGGCCCAGCGCCTGATACCCAATCTGCCGGTTTACCTCAACAGCCCGATGGCAACCAACGCCATGCATGCCTACGAGCAGCATCGCACCGAACTGCGGCTGACCCGGGCACAGTGTGAAGCCATGACACACACGGCACAGATCGTGGTCACGCCTGAAGAGTCGCGCGAGCTCAATACGCGCAAGGGGCCGATGATCATCATCTCTGCCAGCGGCATGGCCACCGGCGGGCGTGTGGTCCACCACCTCAAGGCATTCGCGCCGGATCAGCGCAACACCATCCTGTTTGCCGGTTTCCAGGCTGGCGGCTCGCGCGGCGCGGCCATCGTTGGCGGAGCCCCGACGGTGCGCATCCACGGCGAGGATGTGCCAATCCGGGCCGAGGTGGCAATGCTCGATAACCTTTCGGCGCATGCCGATGCCGCCGAAATTATGGACTGGCTGCGCGGCTTCAAGTCAGCGCCGTGTCAGACTTTCATCACCCATGGCGAGCCCGCTGCGGCCGATGCCATGCGCCTGCGCATCGAGCGCGAACTGCACTGGCCCTGCCACCTGCCCTATTATCTCGAATCAGTCAGCCTGGACTAAGCCACGCGCCGTCCGCCCGCTGATGGCGCGTAGCGGGCCTTTCCCCGTTCCCGAATGTTGAATTTGCGAACCACTTG
>JAHFQQ010000331.1 GCA_023259235.1 Polaromonas sp.
ATTTCGGCGGCGCGCAGCGAGGGCGCCAGCTTGTGCAAGACCCCGTTGACGTACTTGTGGCCGTCGGTGCCGCCGAACGCCTTGGCCAGTTCGATGCACTCGTTGATCACCACGCGCCAAGGCACGTCCAGGCAATGGCCGAATTCATAAGCGCCGATCCACAGCACCGCGTGCTCGACCGGCGAAATCTCGGCCATGGGCCGGTCCAGCAGTGGTGTAATTGCGGCGTCAAGCGCTTGCGCGCCATCGAGGCAGCCATGCAGCAGCGCATCGTAGTGGGCCGAATCCGCCTTGTGAAAACCCGCCAGATCGCGGGTGAATTCATCAATGGAATTGGCTTCGTTGCGGCCCACGAGGTGCTGGTACAGCGCCTGCAGGGCAAATTCACGGGCCCGCGTGCGGGCCGATTTGTCAGCGGCCTTTTTCACGCCCGTGTCGGTCAGGCCGGTGCGGGTTTGCGGAGGGCGTTTGGGTTTGACGACGGGTTCGGTCATGAAGCGCCTGTTGGGTGAACGACTGGAGAAGCAGCGGCTCAGGAAAGTTCGTCGAGCAGATGAGCCATCTCGACCGCCACGCGCGCGGCATCGCGCCCTTTTTCATGCTGGCGCACTTGCGCCTGCGCGAGGTTTTCAGTGGTCAGAATCGCGTTGGCAATCGGCAGCCGGTAGTCAAGCGCCAGGCGCGTCACGGCCGCGCCGCTTTCATTGGCAACCAGTTCGAAGTGATAGGTCTCGCCGCGAATGATGCAGCCCAGCGCCACCAGGGCGTCGTAGTTGCCGGTTTCCGCGAGGGCCTGCAGCGCGCAGGGGATCTCCAGAGCGCCCGGCACCTTGACCTGCATGATGTTTTTTTCCTCCACGCCCAGGGCCGCGAGTTCCTGCCTGCAGGCCTCGGCCAGCGCGTTGGTGATGTCCTCATTGAAGCGCGACTGCACCATGCCAATGGATAATTTTCTGCCGTCGAGCCGGTCAGTCGAACCTTTTTCTGCGCCAAACACAATGGTTTTCCTTGATCTGATTATTTGTCTTTTGTGATGTAGCCGACGATTTCCAGGCCGTAGCCGGTCATGCTGGGCATGCGGCGTGGATTGCCCATCAGGTTCATCTTGTGCACGCCGCATTCGCGCAAAATCTGCGCGCCGATACCGTAGCTGCGCAGGTCCATGCGGCCCCGTTCGGGCCCATGGGCGGCGCGCGCGGTGCCTTCGAACTGCGCCAGCAACTGCGCTGCGCTTTCTCCGCAGTTGAGCAGCACCGCCACGCCCCGGCCTTCATCGGCAAGGTGCTTGAGGCTCTGGTCCAGGCTCCAGGAATGCATGGCGCGGTTGCTCTCCAGCCCGTCCAGCACCGACAGCGGCTCGTGCACGCGGGCCGCCACGGTCTGGTCGGACGACCATTGCCCCATGACCAGCGCCAGATGCAGCCCCTGGCTGGGCTTGTCCCGGAACGCGTGGGCGGTGAATTCCCCGAACGCGGTCTGCAGCGGGCGGCTGCCGATCTTTTCGATCAGCGACTCGTTGCGGCTACGGTGCGCGATCAGGTCGGCAATGGTGCCTATTTTCAGGCCATGCCCGGCCGCGAACTCCTTCAGGTCGGGCAGGCGGGCCATGGTGCCGTCGTCCTTCATGATTTCGCAAATCACGGCAGCCGGCGAGCACCCCGCCATGCCAGCCAGATCGCAGCCGGCCTCGGTGTGGCCCGCGCGCATCAGCACGCCGCCATTGACTGCCTGCAGGGGGAAGATGTGGCCCGGTTGCACCAGGTCGGTGACCAGGGCGTCCCTGGCCACTGCCGCCTGCACCGTACGGGCGCGGTCTGCCGCGGAAATGCCGGTGGTCACGCCTTCGGCGGCTTCAATGGATACCGTGAAGGCGGTGCCTTTCTTGTCGCCATTGCGCAGGGTCATGGGCGGCAATTGCAGACGTTCGCACCGCTCACGGGTGAGCGTCAGGCAAATCAGGCCACGGCCAAAGCGGGCCATGAAGTTGATGGCCTCGGGCGTGACGTGGTCTGCCGCGAGCACCAGATCGCCTTCGTTCTCGCGGTCTTCCTCATCGACGAGGATGACCATGCGGCCGGCCCGCATGTCGGCAACGATTTCTTCAACCGGGGAAATTGCGTGGGTCATTGTTCTGCCTGTGATGGTGTTGGGGCGTCCTGGAGCATCCGCTCGACATAGCGCGCGATCAGGTCAATTTCAAGGTTGACCCGGGAACCCGGAGCCAGTTGGCCCAGCACCGTGTTTTGCACCGTGTGGGGAATCAGGTTGATGCTGATTTCGCTGTCAGCGGCCAGATCGGTAACCCGGTTCACTGTCAGGCTTACGCCATTGACCGTGATCGAGCCCTTGTAGGCGAGGTACTTGCCCAGTTCCCGGGGTGCCAGCAGGCGCATCTCCCAGCTTTCGCCCACCTGGGCAAAATGCGTCACGCTGCCAATCCCGTCCACATGGCCTGTCACGATGTGGCCGCCCAGGCGGTCATGGGCGCGCAGGGCCTTTTCCAGGTTGATGATGCCGGGCTCTGCCAGGCCGCAGGTTTTCGACAGCGATTCAGCGGAAATATCGATGGAAAACCGGCTGTGGGCATGATCCAGCGCCGTGGCCGTCATGCAGGCGCCGTTAAGGGCGATGCTGTCGCCCAAATTCACATCGTCAAGAAAACCCGCAGGCGCTTCAATCGTGAGCTGCTTGCCATGGTCTGAAGAGCTGCCCAGGTTTTGAATGGCGACGATGCGTCCCAAGCCAGTAATGATTCCAGTAAACATTCCCGTATTTTCGCAGGGAATCCAGGCTCCGCGCCGACAAGGCCAATTAAGAGCATGAAAAGACCGGTGGTCCGGCGCGTTTAGAACTGCTCGCGCCCTTTGACGCGGGCCACCACGCGCAAATCAACGCCCACCCTTTCGGTGGACTGAAATTGCAGCGCAATCGCCTCGGACAACGCCTGCAGCGGCCCGAACGAAGCCATCCCCAGCCCCGGGCCGAGCAGCTTGGGCGCCAGGTAAACCAGAAATTCATCGACTAGCCCGGCGCGGATCAGCGAGCCATTGAGTTT
>JAHFQQ010000102.1:0-7965 GCA_023259235.1 Polaromonas sp.
GACCCCGAAAAACTGGCCTGTGAGGCTGCAAAACGGCACCAATTTCAACGCGACTTCGCAAAACTTCGTTGCTGTGCGCTCGTGCCGACGTTTTGGCTCCACTTATTCACCATAGCCCTAAGCTCTCGGTGAAGGATGGCTTCAATCGATACTTGGAACGTCTCGTCCCGCCGAAGTCGCTGTAGCGACCATAGCAGCCCCGCACGCACCTGGTACAGATACCCCAGTGAAGAATCTATAGCGGAAAATGGATTGAAAGTTGCCAGTACCCAAAGGGCGTTCTCAAAGCCTGCGCAATGAAACTTTAAAATCGGCTCTGGCTGCGCTTTACCGAGCTCATCGACACACTCCAACCGGGCGCTGATTGCCTCAGCCGCTGGCCAGCACCCGGCATACTTTGCCACTGCGACCGCGCGCAACGGGTAGCCCAGGTTCCTCGATCAGACGAAACGACGCAAGCCCCTGAGCCGTCGCGAAGTCCTTCAGCGCGTCATGGCAACGCGCCATGGCAGCCCCGGCCTCGCTGGCCCGCAGGCCAAGGCGCAACACCAGTGTGTGCTTGTCCTGCTGGCGTAACTGGAAGTCAAACACGCCTGCCTGATCTTCCAGCACGGTCGTCAGGGCCAATGGCAGCAGCGTCACCAGCTTGCCGTTGCCGCCGGCCATCACCAGCGGCGCATCGCACCGCCCCTGCACCTCGATCACTGGCAACGGCGATCCACAGGCGCAGCCTTCGCTGTACAGCGTGACCTGGTCACCCAGGTCATATCGAATCAGCGGCTGCACCGTGTTAGCCAGGTGGGTAAGCAGCACGGTGCAGGAAGGCTGGCCGGCGGGCACCGGCCGGTGCTGCTCATCCACCGGTTCCAGAATCATCCAGTCGGCATTGGCGTGGAGGTGCCCATGAGCGCACTCCCAACCAATGGTCAGAAACTCTGACGCGCCATAACTGTTGCGCACAATGCAGCGCAGCCCCGTCTCAATCCGCTCGCGCATGACCGCGCCCAGGTTTTCGCCACCGGTCCAGACTTCCCGAACGTTGACATGCAGGCGGCCATGGACCGCCTCATCCGCCAGCAGCACGGCTGCGGTGGGATAGGTCGCAATCACCGTCGGTGCAAATGCATTGAGCGCATCCACCAATGCATCAGTTGGCTGCAAAATTGAAAACCCGCGCGCCGTCTGCGCCAGCCAGGGGTTGAGCTGGCGCAGGCGCTGGAACACCACATAGCTCGGAAAGTGCCCGCTGGTGGCGCCCACGAAGGCCATGCGCTCGGAAAGATACAGCGGATCCAGCCAGCGCGCCAGCGGCCTAGGCGTGTGTCGGCGCAGGGCTTCAAGTGCGTCATACACCGCCATCGCTTGCGCATCCTGTACGAAGATACCGGGCAGCCCGCTGGTGCCTGAGCTCTCCCAGACCACATAGCGGCCAAGAAACGGCTCGCCAATGCGCACCGGGTTGGCGGTAAAGGCGCGAAGTTCATCGAGCTTGAGGCACGGGTCGGTCACCCAATCGTCAAAGCGCTCCATCAACTCGCCGCGCGTGACCACGGCAAACGCGGATAGCGGCGTGCTGGCGAGTGTCTTCCCCGCCAACCGTTCACGGTACAGCCGCGAGCCGTGCCGTGCCGCCTCCAGCAAGCGAGCCAGCCGCTGGGCCTGACGCGCAGCAATTGCGGCGGGCGCGGCATGACTGGCCGCGACCACATCCAGGGCGACGGCGCCCAGGCGCAGCGGATCGAACACCATGCTCATGCCGGCAACCCCAAAGTCGCTTCAATTTGCGTCATCTCCGGTAATCCTCGTCGTTGGCGAACCGCAATGTCGATAATAGGCGCAAGGTGAGCGTCAGTATTGCGATGGATCAAGCAGCATGGCATTGATCAAGCTCCAGCAATCGGTCCCTTTTGACTTGCATCAATCAGCAGGCAACGCATACTCTGCAAAATGAGGCGTTGTCATTGCGCGCCGCGGCGCGCATTTCTGGTATACAGGATTTACAGCCATGACCAAGCAGATTTCTTCCAATAATAATGTTGTCCGAAAGGAGGACAAGAGACCCACGGAGTGGCTGGATCGGCGGCTGCATGCCGCCATGGCCCCACTGACCGGCGGCCTGTCGCCGGTATCCCTCTCGCTGGCGCTGGCAGACTGGGCCTGGCACCTGGCCATGGCACCCGGGCGGCAAATGGAGCTGGCAGCCCTGGCCGCACAGTTGGCCAATGACACCTTGCGCATGCAGGTGGATGCCGGCAAAAGTGCCGGGGCGGCCGACGACGACCCGCGCTTTCGCGATGAAGCGTGGGCAGCCTGGCCATTCAGCCAGTTGCGCTTGGGGTTTCACAATGCCGAGGCCTTCTGGCGCGAAGCAGCGAGCGTTCCGGGCATGACGGCGCACCACGCCGACCTGACGCAATTTTTTGCACGCCAGTGGCTCGGCATGATGACCCCGGCCAACTGGCTGGCTACCAATCCGGTGGTGCTGCGTGATGCTGTTGAATTCGGGGGCACGCACCTGCTCAAGGGCGCGCAGCACTGGCTGGCTGATGTGTCGGGCGTCCCCGAACCAGAAGACCTGGAGATCGCCGGCCGCTTCGTGGCAGGCCGGGACGTGGCGGTGACTCCCGGAAAGGTGGTGTACCGTAACCGGCTCGTCGAGCTCATTCGCTACCAGCCACAAACCGCAAAGGTCCATCCCGAGCCGATATTCATGATCCCCTCGTGGATCATGAAGTTCTACATCCTCGACCTGTCACCCCACAACTCCATGGTGCACTACCTGGTGAGCCAGGGACACACGGTGTATATGCTGTCATGGCGCAATCCCGACGCAGCGGACGCCGAACTGAGCATGGACGACTACCTGCGCCTGGGTGTGTTTGATACGCTTCGGGCGATTGCCGAACAGACTGGCCAGGACGTGCCCGTGCATGCCGTTGGCTATTGCCTGGGCGGCACGCTGCTCGCCATCGCGGCGGCGGCCCTGGCGCGCAAGGGCAGCGTAGCTGGGGGGAGCCAGTTGCCCACCCTGAAAACGCTGACGCTGCTGGCGGCGCAGACGGACTTTTCGGAGCCTGGCGAATTGGGCCTGCTCATCGACGAGAGTCAAATCGACCTGCTCGACAGCATTACGCGCCGCCAGGGCTACCTCAGTGGCAAGCAGATGGCGGGTTCCTTCCAGTTCCTGCACTCGCGCGAGCTGGTATGGACCCGACGCATGCGCGAGTACCTGATGGGCGAACGCGAGCAGCCAAATGACCTGATGGCATGGAATGCCGACACAACCCGCATGCCCGCGCGCATGCACCACGAGTACCTCACCTCGCTGTACCTGCACAATGCGCTGGCTGCCAACCGCTACCTTGTTGAAGGGCGCAGCGTGGCACTGGGCGATATCGAGCAGCCGGTGTTCGTGCTGGGCACGCAGCGCGATCATGTTTCGCCCTGGCGATCGGTTTTCAAGCTGCACCAACTGTGCGAAGCGGAGATTACCTTCGTGCTGACGAGCGGCGGCCATAACGCCGGCGTCGTTTCCGAGCCCGGCCACCGGAACCGCAGCTACCAGATGGCCACGCGACCAGCCCATGGCGCGTGGATCGAGCCAGAGCAATGGGCTGCCAGTGCCACCCAGCACGCGGGTTCGTGGTGGACAGCCTGGCAGCAGTGGCTGGCCACCCACTCCTCCCACCCCAAGCCTGCCCAGGCGATCAGCGGCAAGACCGCATTGGGTGATGCGCCGGGTGAGTATGTGATGCGGCGCTACAAGGAATAAACAGGGCCCAGCGCCGGAACTCATCCGGCCACGGAACCGTGGACATGATCCGCCACGTCCGCTTGTCGGCAACCGCCGTGTTCCCGCGAGCAGGAGACCTTGACCACGCGCAGGTAAATTGACCCACGCGTTACGCACGCCCAGGCGGGATCACCTCCGGCTAAGTGCCTGTTCCACTCCGCGATTGGCCAGCGCGTCGGCGCGTTCGTTACCGGGATGACCGTTGTGGCCCCTGACCCAGCGCCAGTCGATGGTATGCCCGCTGGAAACCAGCAACGCATCCAGCCGTTGCCACAAGTCAACATTCTTGACCGGCGTCTTTGCGGCCGTACGCCATCCCCTGGCCTTCCAGCCGGCAATCCACTCGGTGATGCCTTTCATGACGTACTGGCTGTCCAGATACAGGGTAACGACACAAGGCCGCTTGAGCGCAGCCAGCGCTTCAATCACCGCGGTCATTTCCATTCGGTTGTTGGTAGTGCCGAGCTCACCGCCAAATAGCTCCTTTTCCGTGCCGCCCATTTCCAGCAACGCCCCCCAGCCTCCGGGTCCAGGATTGCCCTTGCAGGCACCGTCGGTGTGAATCACCACGTGTTGTTGGGTGGAACCTGTCTTTGAATCGGTCATGTGTTATTTTGAATTTACGGGCGCTGCCCATTGGTTGTTGAAACAGTCAGTCTTGAGGCTTGATGCCGGTGGTCGAAACTTTGTTGGCCAGGGCGGCGGGCACAGCCGCCGGGGCATTCCGCGCCTTCCAGCCGGATTCGAGCAAGCGCACTCCTCGTACCCGCTTGATCGCCACCAAAAAATAGACCGCCCCAAATATCGGCCACCATCGCTCACCAGCCGAATCCATCCAGTCAAGGCGATCGAGCCACTTCTGGTTCGTCAGCGCCGGACGGTAACAGCCAAAGCGACCCGACTCTACTTCAAAATTGAGTAGCCGAAGCCAGTCGCGAAGACGCCAGTAACCGATAAAGTCACCGGTCCACGGCAAAAAGAAGTCGTCATATCCCCATCGCTGATAAAGACGGCCGCGGCGCTGCCGTAACCCCCACAGGCTGGCCGGATTAAAACCACTGATGACCACCCGCCCCTCGGGGACCAGCACGCGCTCGACTTCGCGCAGGACGGCGTGCGGTTCGGCGCTAAGCTCCAGCGTATGCGGCAACACCACCAGGTCAAGACTGCTTTCTGGAAACGGCAGCGCGCAAGGATCGGTGATCAAGGCAGCACGCCGGGGCCTCAAGGCGTCCATAGCCGAGGCATTCACATCGGAAACCAATATGCGCGAGAATGGCTGATCCGGTTCATCGGGCACGGATGCCAGGGCGAGCCACCGGTGCGGCATGCGGTTGGCTTGCAGGGCATCGAGTTCCGGCAGACCCAGTTGCGCGGCATGGTAGCCAAAAATATCGCTCACTGCTTCGTCAAAGCGCGCACGCTCCCAGCCCAGCAGATAGGTCCCTGGCGGCGTGTTTAGCCAGTCTGTCAACCCTATAATTTTCCAGTTCATCGAGCGCACTGCATGTATTTGATTCCCATTCCCGCTTTTGCAGACAACTACCTCTGGCTGTTGCACAACGGCAGGCGCGCCCTCGTCGTGGACCCGGGAGACGCTGAGCCGGTATTCCGTTTTCTGACGCAGCACGCTTTGCAACTGGAGTCGATTCTAGTCACGCACCACCATGCAGACCACACGGGCGGTGTGGATGCACTGCGCCAGGCCTGCAGCGCCAATGTTTACGGCCCAGCCGCCGAACGCATGCCGCAACCGTATACGCCGCTTCGCAACGGCGACACAGCACACGCCCTGGGAATGAATTTTCAGGCACTGGATGTACCCGGCCACACAGCAGGCCATATCGCTTTTTATACGCGCGCATGCCAGATCGACGGCACCAGCAAGCCGCTGCTGTTTTGCGGCGACACGCTTTTTTCGGGCGGCTGTGGCCGGCTGTTTGAAGGCTCGCCAGCACAAATGCTGGCCTCGCTCGAAAAGCTGGCAGCCCTGCCAGGCGACACGCTGGTATGCTGCGCTCATGAATACACATTGAGCAATCTGCGCTTTGCACTGGCCGTCGAGCCCGACAACGCCGACCTGGCAGCCTACTACGCATATTGCATGCGCCTGCGCGAGAAAGGCGTTCCCACCCTGCCAACGACAATCGCCCAGGAACTGTTGATCAATCCCTTTCTTAGAACCCGGCAAGCCACTATCATGGCGGCTGCCCGGCGCTTTGATGCGTCGGCCCATGACAACAGCGCCGTATTTGCCGCCATCAGGCAATGGAAAAACGAATTTCAATGACCCTTTACCACCAGATCGCTGTCGCTTCCTGCGCCTTCAGGGTACGCATCTTTTCGCTTGCGCTGCTACTTGCCATGACCCTGCTGGCGGGCTGTGCCACCCCGACCGGCATGCCGGGAGACCCGGTGCTCGTTGCCGGATCAGCCCCCAGCGCCACGCCGCTGATCCCGGGTGGCCCGCTGCAAGCAATTACACCGGGATCGGTCGATTCACGCCAGATTACTTCGACCGAGCCGCCCAGGGAACTGTGGGACCGGATTCGCCGTGGCTTTGCCATGCCCGACCTGCAAAACGAATTGGTCACGGAACGCGAGCAGTGGTATGCAAGCCGGCCGGACTACATGCAGCGCATGACCGAGCGATCCAGCAAATACCTGTTTCATATTGTTGAAGAGCTTGAACGCCGACAGATGCCCACCGAGCTGGCCCTGCTGCCCTTTATCGAGAGCGCCTTCAACCCTCAGGCGGTTTCCAGCGCCAAGGCGGCAGGCATGTGGCAATTCATGCCGGCCACGGGTAAATATTTTGATTTGAAGCAAAACATGTTTCGCGACGATCGGCGCGACGTGCTGGCCTCCACCCGCGCGGCGCTTGACTACCTGCAAAAGCTTTATGGCATGTTCGGCGACTGGCACCTGGCATTGGCCGCCTACAACTGGGGCGAAGGCAGCGTGGGCCGTGCCATCGCAAAAAACAGGAAGGCCGGAATGGGCACCAGCTACAACGACCTCGACATGCCTGCGGAAACCCGGCTTTATGTGCCCAAGCTGCAGGCGCTAAAAAACATCGTTGCAAATCCAAAGGCTTTCGGCACTGAACTACCGCTGATCGAAAACCACCCTTACTTTCAGCAGGTGCTGGTCACGCGTGACATCGATGTGGCGCTGGCAGCAAAGCTGGCTGACGTGAAAATTGAAGACTTCAAGGCGCTTAATCCTTCAATTCACCGTCCCGTCATCATTGCTGCAGGAACGCCGCAAATTCTGCTGCCGTGGGATACCGCCAAGGTATTCCAGCGAAATTTTGACGCCTACAGCCAGGGACAATACGCCAGCTGGACCGCCTGGACCACGCCCAGCACCATGAGCGCTGCCCAGGCCGCACGGCATATCGGCATGAGCGAGACCGACCTGCGCGGTGTGAACAACATACCGCCGCGCATGCTTATCAAGGTCGGCTCGACGCTGCTGATACCGCGCTCGGCCAAGGTGGAAAACGACGTGACCAGCCAAGTGGCCGACACTGCCCAAGTGTCGCTGGCACCGGAAATTGTCACGCGTCGCACGACCGTCAAGGCCCGCAAGGGTGAATCCGTGGCAACCATTGCAAAACGCTATCACCTGAGCGCTACCAGCGTGGCCGAGTGGAACAACGTCAGCGCTTCGGCGGCGTTCAAGCGCGGGCACCCGGTCATTGTGTTTTTGCCAATCAAAGCCGGCATTTCCACATCAGGCCGCAAGGCCGTCAAGCCTGTCCGGCGAAGCAGCAGCAAACGAATCGTGAAATCGAAGAGGCGCTGACAACCGCCCCGGGGAAACCGGCCTTACAGGTGCAGCGACCCGGCACCGAACAGTCCGATCAAGCCGATAACAATCAGGTAAATTGCGACAATGTAGTTCAGCAGTCGCGGAATGAGCAGGATAAGGATCCCCGCAATCAGCGATACAACGGGACCGATATTGTGTGAAAGATTCATGGCGTTTCCCTGGTCTTGGTAACTGGCTCTGCGCGGCTCCGGCAAAGACCCGTGGCCAGCGCAAAAGAAAATACATTTCTCACTTTACGCAAACGCCCGGAGCACGGCTGTAGGACGAGAGGAAGAAATTTTAAAAAAGTGCCCTGTCAGTGGGGAACACCGGAGACACTCGGGTCACCCAAGGCA
>JAHFQQ010000102.1:7975-10966 GCA_023259235.1 Polaromonas sp.
GCTTGCCGACGATGCCGTCGAGTAGCAGCGCAAATACCGTGAGAACCACGATACCGGCAAACACCGTGTTCACGTCGAAAGTGCCTTCGGCCTGCAAAATGAGGTAACCCACGCCGCGCGCCGAGCCAAGGTATTCACCCACCACGGCTCCCACAAACGCCAATCCCACCGACGTGTGCAGGCTGGAAAACACCCAACTGGTCGCACTCGGCAGATAGACGGTGCGCAATAGTTGACGCTGGCTGGCGCCCAGCATGCGGGCATTGGCCAGCACCACCGGGCTGACTTCCTTGACTCCCTGGTACACGTTGAAAAACACAATGAAAAATACCAGCGTCACAGCCAGCGCCACTTTGCTCCAGATGCCCAGACCAAACCACAGCGCAAAAATCGGCGCCAGAATCACCCTCGGCATGGAGTTGGCGGCCTTGACGTAGGGATCGAGGATCGCACCCGCCGTGGACGCCAACGCCAGCCATAGACCGCAAGCCAACCCAAGCACGGTGCCAATCCCGAATGCCAATACGGTTTCCAGCAGGGTCGTTCCCAAGTGAAGGTAAATGTCGGCATGGCCCGGCAAACCGTCAGGAAAGAGCGCACTCGCGCCGAAACCGAACGGCATGAACCAGCTCCACACCCGGCCGGCCACCTTGATTGGCTCGCCCAGAAAAAAGGCAATCTGGAGATCACGCGATGCCAGATGCCAAGTCACCAGCATGAGCGCCAGCAAGCCCAGTTGCCAGTGTCGCAAGTTGTTTCCGGAAGGCCTGATGAGCTTGCGCATGTCAGGCCTTCTTCAACTGCTGCGCATAGCCCTTGAGCACTTCATCGCGCAGCACGGCCCATATCCGCGCATGCAGTTCCACAAAGCGTGGCTGATTGCGGGCTTCGGCCACATCGCGTGGGCGCGGCAGGTCAATGCTGAATTCTCCGATGGGGTGGGTGCCCGGACCGGCCGAAAGCACAATCACGCGGTCGCTCATGGCGATGGCCTCGTCCAGATCGTGCGTGATGAACAGCACAGCCTTCCTTTTGGCGGCCCACAAGTCCAGCACTTCATTTTCCATGAGCTGGCGGGTCTGGATATCGAGCGCGCTGAAAGGCTCGTCCATCAGGATGATGTCGGGGTCCAGCGCCAGCACTTGCGCCAGCGCCGTGCGCTTGCGCATTCCTCCAGAAAGCTGATGCGGGTAGCGATCACCAAAATCACCCAGGCCGACGCGCCCCAGCCAGGCCTGGGCCTGCGCTCGCGCCGCGTCGTCGGAGACGCCATGGTATTGCAGGCCCACCATGACGTTGTCCAGGGCGCTGCGCCATGGCATCAGCGCATCACTCTGGAACATATAGCCGGAGCGTGCGTTGATGCCTTGCAGCGACTGGCCAAACACCCGTACTTCACCCGACGAAGGCGCCAGCAGGCCCGCCCCTATATTGAGCAACGTGGACTTGCCACAACCCGTTGGACCGACCACCGACACGAACTCGCCAGCGCTGATGCGCAGCGTGGCGTGGCTGACAGCGGTGTAGCGCTGGCCCGCGTCATTGCGCGAGCGGAAGGTGCAAGTGATATCGAGCAGCTCGAGGGCGTGATCGTCAGGCACGGGAGAATCTGGCATGCCTGGAGCCTGGCATTGCAACATGGAAGCACCGAAATAAAATCAAAGTGATGGACTTGTGCCCAGGACAAGGCGCAAGCCGCTCAAGCCTTGAACCTCTCTTTCGCCCGGCGTGCAAACTCGTTGGTGTAAGTCTTGGCAAGGTCAATCCTGTCGGCCTTGATGCCGGGGTCAAAACTGGCCAGTGCCTTCAGGGCCGTGCGCGGTCCATCGTCCGGAATGAGGCCATCGAGCGCGATGGCCTCGCGCACCTTGTTGAACGAAGCCAGATACAACGCCCGATCACCCAGCAAATAGCTTTCCGGCACGGTCTTGATGATGTCGCCAGGGCCAGCGGTCTGCAGCCACTTGAGGCCATGAACAATGGCATTGGCCAGCGCCTGGCAGGTGTTGGGGTTCTTACGGATAAAGTCAACAGGCGCATACAGGCAAGCCGCCGGCATGGGGCCGCCAAACACGTCCATGGTGCCCTTGAGCGTGCGCGTGTCGCTGATGATCTTGACATCACCCTTTTGCTCCAGCATGGTCATGACCGGATCGATATTGCTGATGGCGTCAATCTGACCCGAGCGAAGCGCGGCAATTGCACCGGCCCCCGTTCCAACACCGATGAAGCTCACGTCGCTGGCTTTCAGGCCGCGGCTCGACAACACCAGATTGGCCATCATGTTGGTAGACGAACCAGATGCCGACACACCGATTTTCTTTCCCTTCAGGTCAACAATCGATTTGAAATTGGGCAGGTTCCTGGTGGAAACGCCCAAGGCAATTTGCGGTGCCCTGCCCTGTAACACAAAGGCCTGCAGGAACTGGTTCTTGGCTTGCACACTGATGGTGTGCTCGTAGGCACCCGAGACAACATCGGCGGACCCGCCAAGGACTGCCTGCAAAGCCCGCGAGCCCCCTGCAAAGTCGCTGATTTCAACGTCCAGGCCCTCGGCCTTGAAATAGCCCAGTTGTTCTGAAATTGTCAGTGGCAAATAATAAAACGACGCTTTGCCTCCCACGGCCAGGGCGATTTTTGTTTTCTCGAGGTGGGGCTGTGCGCGCAGGGAAGGCGTGACCAGCGCGGCCACGGTCAGCGCGGCACTACTGGCAAAAAAACGACGGGACACAAGGGATTGGTGGTTCATTGCAATGCTCTCTCATCCGCTTTTGGCTGGCATGAGCTTATCGCCGTCAAGGAAAATCCGCATCGGGGTCATCCCGTGCGGGTTTTTACCAAACGTTTTGCCGCCGTTACGGGCGGTTACCAGACAATGAGTTGCCCGGACCGCTTCGTCCGTAGCCAGTCAGCGATATCCCAGGAAGAAAATGCCGATATTGACCAGAAACGCCAGGGTCCAAATCGCTGATCGGGCTTTGGCCAGGTCGG
>JAHFQQ010000103.1 GCA_023259235.1 Polaromonas sp.
AAGAAGATTCAAGTGCCGGCCGGCAATCCGGATCGCGGTGCGAACAAACGGATACTGGTGGTCGGTGGCGGTATGTCGGGCCTGACTGCCGCGATCGAGGTGGCGGAAACCGGCTATGAGGTCCTGGTTGTCGAAAAGGAACGGGAACTGGGTGGCTGGGCAGCCAAGCTGTGGAAGCGTGTCCCGTTTCGTGAACCGTTTACCGAACCGCAGGACCCCGGCATTGTCGAATTGATCGCCCGTGTCATGGCGCATCCGCGCATCAGCGTGCACCTGAGCTCCATACTGGCCGAAACGGCCGGCGCACCGGGCCGCTTCGCGGCAAAAATTGCCCAGGAAAGCGGCGCTGTGACCGAGGAGCGCGTCGGCGCCATCATCCAGTCCAGCGGTTTTTCGACCTATGACCTGTCCAGTTTGCCGGAACTCGGCGGCGGCCTGCCCGGCGTGGTCGATCAGGCCGGCCTGGAGGCGCTCGCCCGTGTGGCCAATGGGGCGGTCATTCAGCGCGCCGATGGCCGCGCGGTGCAAAGCGTGGTGTTCGTCCAGTGCGCCGGGCAGCGCGATGCGACAGGCACGCATTTGCCGTATTGCTCCGGCCATTGCTGCGCGACCAGTATCAAGCAGGCGATGTATTTCAAGGATGCCAATCCTGGCGTCGAGACGATGGTGCTCTACACCGATCTGCGCATGCCGGGCATGGGGGAGGACTTTTACCGCAGTGCACAGCGCAAGGGCGTGATCTTTACCAAGGGGAAGGTCAGCAAAGTCAATGCCGAAGGTGCTGGCTGTACCGTGAATTTCCGTGACCTGATCCTGGATGAGGACACTGCCGTTACTGCTGATCTCGTGGTCCTCGCGACCGGTCAGGTTCCAAACTCGGGCGTGAACATCGACTTGTCCGATGAACAGCAAACCGGAGTCAGGCCCATTTCCATTTTGAACCTGACCTATCGCCAGGGGAAGGATTTGCCGCAGCTCAAGGCAGGCTTGTCCGATTCACACTTCATCTGTTTCCCTTATGAGACGCGGCGCACCGGAATCTATGCAGCAGGACCGGTGCGGCGGCCGATGGACCTGCTGCAGGCCACCGACGATGCCACCGGCGCTGCACTCAAAGCCATCCAGGCAGTGGAGAACGCGGCGCAGGGCCGGGCCGCGCACCCGCGCTCAGGTGACTTGTCGTACCCTATCGTGCGGCTGGAGGGCTGCACCCAGTGCAAGCGCTGCACGGTGGAGTGCCCATTCGGTGCCATTGACGAGGACGAACGGCGCTTTCCGGTGTTCAACGAATCGCGCTGTCGGCGCTGCGGTACCTGCATGGGCGCCTGTCCTGTGCGCGTGATTTCGTTTGAGAACTACTCCGTGGATAGCGTGGGCAGTCAGATCAAGTCACTCGACATGCCCGACGAGTTTTCCGAGCGGCCACGCATCCTGCTGCTGGCCTGCGAGAACGACGCCTACCCGGCGCTCGACATGGCGGGCCTCTCGCGCACCGTCTATTCCGCCTTTGTGCGCGCCATTCCGGTGCGTTGCCTCGGCTCGGTCAATTCAATCTGGATTACCGATGCACTCAACGGCGGCTGGGATGGCGTCATGCTGATGGGTTGCAAGAAGGGCGATGATTACCAGTGTCACTTTGTCAAGGGCTCGGAGCTGGCGCATTACCGCATGAGCAAGATCGACGACACGCTCAAGCAACTGGGCCTGGAGACCGATCGCGTGGTCAGCTACGAGGTGGCGATCACCGACAGCCAGCGTGTGGCGGCACTCATCAATGACTACGCAGCCAAGATCAAGGAGATCGGGATGTCGCCGATGAAAGGATTCAACTGATGCAAGCGCTGCAGACTACAGAATCAACGAGGAGCGATGCAAATGCCGCTGCGTCGGCACGCTACCGCAACAACTTTCTCAAGGAGATCGAGGCCCAGGTCGAGGATGGCGAATGGGTCAAGATGTGCATGCAGTGCGGTGTCTGCGCAGGTTCCTGTCCGCTGGGCTCCCATTGGGAGCACACGCCGCAAAAAATTTTCATGATGATCCGTGCCGGCAGGCGTGATGATGTGCTCCGCTCCGACTCCATGTGGATGTGTACGTCCTGCTACAACTGTGTCGTGCGTTGCCCGCGCAAACTGCCGATCACGCAAATCATGCACGGCATCGCCAGCTATGCGCACAAGCTTGACCTGGCTCCAAAGATGCAGCCAACGCGCGATTTTTCCCTGCTGTTCTGGAACAACTGCACCAAGACCGGACGGGTCAATGAACTCAAATTGACCCTGGGGCTGTACTTCAAGGATGGCTTGGTGGCCGGTATAAAAAAAGGCTGGAGCATGCGCAATATTGGCCTGGGACTCGTCAAAGCGGGGCGACTCAATCCCTTCGAACTATTCGGTGGCCACCGGTGCAAGGGCCAGCAGGGCATTACCGCGATGCTGAAGAAGGCACGGGATATCGAAGACCAGCGCAAGCGCGCAATAAGCTAAGGAAGCCCGACATGGCCAAAAAAGAATACGCGTTTTATCCCGGCTGCTCGTCACAGCTCAAGGCGTCTGCCGCCAATTACCTGGTGTCTGTCAACTCGATGTGCAAGACCCTGGACGTCGGGCTCACGACTATTCCCGACTGGAACTGCTGCAGTGCGTCAATTGGCTATGCCGGTGGCGGAGAACTCGAGCGGCTGGTCCTGAACGCGCGCAACTTCACGCTGTCGGAAACGCACCTGCCGGGTCGGGACATTGTTGCCACCTGTGCCGCCTGCTGGCTCAATGCGCGCGAAGCCAAGGAAAAGCTTGACGCCAGCGCGCAGTTGCTCGCCGACACAAATAGTGCATTGAAAGAAGCAGGGCTTACTTATACGGGCAGTGCTCCGGTACGTCACATGGTCGAAGTCCTGATTGAGGACTTTGGGTACGACGAACTGAAGAAGCCGGCTGTCAAGTCACTTGAAGGTATCAAGTTTGCCGGATATGTGGGTTGCCAGACCAACCGCCCGTTCGGCATTGATGGTGAGTCGTTCGAAAACCCAATGTATCTCGACAAGCTGGTTGAAACAGTGGGCGGCGAGGCCCTTGCGAACTATGACCAGAAGGTGACCTGCTGTGGTGGAGCGCTGGCCTTTTCCGAACCTGAAAAAAGTCAGAAGCAGATTCGTGACATCGTCGAATCTGCCTACGATCACGGCGCTGACATGATTGTCACCCCGTGCCCGCTGTGCCAGGCCAATGTTGAGGTTTATCAGTCCGAGATCAACCGGAAACAGGGCACGAAGTTGAATATGCCAGTGCTCTACTACTCACAACTCATGACGGTGGCTTATGGCGGCTCCATCAAGGAAGCCGGCCTGGATGGACACCTGATTCAACCAACTCGGTTGCAGGAGATTGCTTCCAAGAAATGATTCTTCGCCGGGCTGTATGCCCGACCGGGCATCTGTGTCGGGATGCGCGCCCGATGGCGCAGTAACTTTTTTTGCATTCGCCAAAAGAAAGTGACCAAAGGCGACCCGGATTCGCTGGTTATGCGGGCAAGATGCGTTGGCCCACCAACATAAACAGGATTGCATTGTCCGGCGCGGTCGATGTGAAGAGTACCATCAAAAGCACGTTGTACTTTACTATTAGTTTGATAGCTGTTTACCCATATTTGATGTGGGCTAGAACTACTTTTTGGTTCATAATTTAGCCCGGCTTGGCGCTCGAGCAGTAACGTGTTGACAGCCCCGTCGGAGAGACCGGTACCCACCGCCAGCGTTATATGGATATAGCAAAGTTGTTCTTTGCCACCCTGGGCCAAAGCGGCACAATTTGGCCCAGGAGTTACCGATGGACCATATCACCACGCAACAGGCCTTTGATGCCCTTCAGGCCGATCCGAACGCGTTGCTGATCGATTGCCGCACGGAAGACGAGTTCTATTACGTCGGCCACCCGGTCGGCGCGGTCAATATCGCCTGGAATACCGCGCCGGATTTTGAGGTCAATCCGCATTTTTGCGACTCTGCCTTGCGCATGGCCGGACGCAAGGACCGGCCGATTATTCTGATTTGCCGTAGCGGCAAGCGATCAATGGATGCGGGAGCTGCCCTGGAAACGGAAGGCTTTACCAATGTGCGCAATGTGCTTGAGGGGTTTGAGGGCGATTTGGACCCACAACACCACCGCGGCACACTGGGCGGTTGGCGCATGCATGGTCTGCCCTGGAGGCAACTTTAAGCCGGGTCAGTGTTCCGGGTTCTCATACATCCCGTCCTGCTCCGCAGCGCGTCGCGCCGCGGCTTCGATTTCGAGACGCTGCATCCTCTCCTGGTGACGCAGATGTCGTTCCTGCGCCGCTTCCTGACACAGCGGGATTGATTCCTCGCCGAACAGGACTTGCCTGAGAAAACGGAAACCGAACTGCATCAACTCCACGTCGTCGCAGAGGATGTCTTTCATTTCCTGCGCTGGCAAGTCGTAGAGTCTATTGAAACTTTCGCTTGCCACGAACTGGCTGAAACGGTCGATGTCGTAGCAAACCATGAAAAACAGTTCCAGGCTGCGCCTGGAGGGCTTGCCGATGCTCGGGCCGGAGGATTTCTTCTTCAGGATCAACTGGCGCCAGCCTCGCGCCAGCTCGTCATATTGGTCCAGCCCCTGTTCCTTGCGGTAGTTGGCCACACTGATTCTCCGCGGCTCCTTGTGACCCAGGCAGTGCGTTTCTTCCACCAATGCGTAGGAGGCCCGGTCGGTGTACTCGTCCTGCCGTCGCAGCGACAGCAGCGCGACAGGGTAGTAGCGGCAGGCAGTCGGACGATCTTCGTAGACGCTGCAACCTTCCGGTGTCATGAACTGGCAGGCCGTGCCATTGGTAACCGGCCGCAGTTTGACGCCGGCAATACTGCTCTGCTCCATCTCGTAGGGGATGGTGTATTTCTGCAGGAACTCACCTGAGCTCGTCTCGAAGCGGCGCTTCAGGCGCAGGATGTCATAGGGCGTCAGCGAGATGTCGATGTTGCTGCAGCAGGCGTTCCAGCAAGCAATGCCTTTGCGGCACTGAAACTGGATCACTTTGCTCGCATCGAAGGTCTGCGGTACCACCGGGTTGCCGGGGATGGGCAGATTCAGGGATTTGTCGTCATCCATTGCAGCAGATACCTTGTTGAACGTCCATTGGGCCGCGTGAAAACCGTTGTCGTCAAGAAACAGGCCGGACGCCTTGCGGCGTCCGGCCCTTGCTACTCTACGCGATTGAACGCGCAGGAGCTTAGTGTGGTGCCGCTGCCTTGAACAGTTTGGATTTGTCCACCAGGTCAACGTGCTTGCGCTTGAAGCAGGTCCATTGTTTGGTATATTTGTCGTAGATGGAATTGACGAAGCAATGCCAGTTCTCTTCATCAACAAAGTTCTTGTCGGTGCGGTAGTAGAAACCCGGATAACGGGATTCTTCACGGAACTGGATATGCTTCATGTGAGCTTCCGCCGTGATGATGCGGTGGTAGTTTTCTCAGGCGCGCAACAGTTCGTGCAGATCCTTCGCGCGCAATTTGAGCGAGTCTTCCTTGAGCATTGCCAGCTTTTCTTCGGCCACCGCCAACATCTTGTCGTTGGTGTTGTAGTAGGTGGACGTGCCCGCAACATATTCATCCATGATTTTCTGCAGGCGCATCTGCAGCATTTTTGGTGTGATGTAGTGCGGGTTGATGTCGATGGCGGTGGTGTAGTCCTTATGCTCAAGAAAGGTGCGAACCGGCTTGTAGATCTCTTCAGCCAGTTGCTCTGCAGAGGTGTCGAGCTCCGGCTTCCAGTCCTTGTTGTCGATTGCATACTGGACCATGGCTTTGGATGCCAGACGGCCTTCGGTGTGCGAGCCGGATGAGAACTTGTGGCCGGACGCGCCCACTCCGTCGCCGGCAGTGAACAGGCCTTTGACCGTAGTCATCGAGCGATAGCCCCAGTTCCAGCCGCGAGGAAGATGCGCCGGGACGCCATCGTAGTCGCCTTCCTCTGCCGTTGGCGCACCCAGGTCGGTCGGGCCGGACACCCAGATGCCGCAGCAGCCGGAGTGTGAGCCCAGCAGGTACGGCTCGGTTGGCATCAACTCCGAGTTTTTCTTCTCGGGTTCGATATTTTCGCCGACCCAGATGCCGCACTGGCCGATGCACATGTCGAGGAAATCTTCCCAAGCTTCCGCCTCTAGGTGTTTGACTTCCTTCGGAGACAGTGATTCGCGCAGCTTCGCCAGCGCGGAGACGGTGTCCATATAGATCGGGCCGCGGCCTTCCTTCATCTCATGGAGCATCAGGTGATTGCGCAGGCACGATGCGGGAACGGCAGCCTGGCCATAGGGCGGGTAGTCGTTCAACATCTCCTTGTTTTTGTTCATGTAGTCTTCGCCGTAGGCATTGGTGGCCTTTGCCTTGAACAGCAGGAACCAGGCACCGACCGGGCCGTAGCCGTCCTTGAAACGGGCCGGCACGAAGCGGTTTTCCATCATCGTCATCTCGGCGCCCGCTTCGGCCGCCATGGCGTAGGTGGAGCCCGCGTTCCACACCGGGTACCAGGCGCGGCCTGCGCCTTCGCCGACCGAGCGTGGACGGAACAGGTTGACGCAGCCACCGGCCGCCAGCAGGACGGCCTTGGCCTTGTAGACGTGGATGGTGTTGTCGCGCACCGAGAAGCCAACCGCGCCAGCGATGCGCGATGGGTCATTTTTATCGTTGAGCAGCTTGACAATGAAGATGCGCTCTTCGATGCGCGCCAGACCCAGCGCCTTCTTGGCGGCTTCGGCAACGATCCACTTGTAGGACTCGCCGTTGATCATGATTTGCCATTTGCCCGAACGCACCGGCTTGCCGCCGTCTTTCAGCAGGGGCAGCCCTTCCTTTTGCGACTCGGCTCCGTCATGGCGCACGCCATCATCATCGGTTTTCCAGATCGGCAGGCCCCACTCCTCGAACAGATGGACCGAATCGTCAACGTTGCGGCCGATGTCGTAGGTCAGGTCGTCGCGGGTGATGCCCATCAGGTCGTTGGAGACCATGCGGGCGTAGTCGGCCGGATCCAGATCCGGGCCGATGTAGGTGTTGATGGCTGAAAGACCTTGCGCCACGGCGCCGGAGCGGTCCATGGCCGCCTTGTCCACCAGCTTGATTTTCAGATCAATACCGGATTCAGCCTTGACCGCGTCGGCCCAGCGCACCATTTCATACGCGGCTCCGCAGCAGGCCATGCCGCCGCCGATCAGCAGGATGTCCAGTTCTTCCTGGACGATTTTTGGATTTTCAAAGGTAGCTTGTGACATTGCATTCACCTGGTTCGTTGGATTGTTGATCGTCGGATCGGACTATTTGCGGCGGATCAGTTCGTCCTGCCGGCCGGCACGATAGCCCCCCATCATTTCCTTGGTAAATACGCCCGGGGCAGATAGTTCAGCCATCTTGGGCATCGGTTTGTTGCCGTAGGCATCAATGGACCCCTCGGCCGTCGTACGGATCGGAAATTTGAAGCGTTTCAGCGTGCCGCTGCGGAATTTGATGGTCCACATGATCGAATCGGAGCCACGCAGCGGTTGCACCGATCCGCCCAGTGGCACGATGTCGGCGTAGTGGCGTACTTCGATCGCATTTTGCGGGCAGATCTTCACGCAGGAGTAACATTCCCAGCACTGCTCAGGTTCCTGGTTCCACGCCTTCATTGCATGGCCCGTGCGCGAGCCATCCTTGTCCAGTGCCATTAGATCGTGCGGGCAGATATACATGCACGCGGTTTTGTCCTGGCCTTTACATCCGTCGCACTTGTCGGTTCTCACGTAGGTTGGCATTTCTCATTTCCTTTCGGGAGTTTGGGGTTTACGAAATTACTTCGATTCAAGGCTGGCGTAGTACTCGCGCAGGATGACGAGCACTTCTGGCCGACTGAACTCGGGCGGGACATCCGCGTCTTCGGAAAGCCACTTGCGCAATTGGGTGCCAGCGACCTGCAACCGGTCGGCATCGGTATGCGGGCAGGTGCGCCCCGAGGCCATACCGCCGCACTTGTAGCACCAGAACGCCACGTCAATTTTGAGCGGCTGCGTCTGCAGTGCGCCGGGGGGCAATTCGTCGAAGATGTGGTGGGCATCGAAAGGGCCGTAATAGCTGCCCACGCCGGCATGGTCGCGCCCGACAATCTGATGCGAGCAGCCGTAGTTCTGCCGGAACAGCGCGTGCAGTAGCGCCTCGCGCGGACCTGCATAGCGCATGTCCAGCGGGTAGCCGGCCTGAACCACGGTCTTTTTGACGAAGTATTTGTCGGCCAGCACCGCGATCGCGTGTGTTCGCACCTCGGCGGGAATGTCGCCGGGTTTGAGCGCCCCCAGCAGCGAGTGCACCAGCACGCCATCGCACACTTCGATAGCCACTTTGGCCAGGTACTCGTGCGAGCGGTGCATGGGGTTGCGCGTCTGGAACGCTGCGATCTTCGACCAGCCAAGCTTGGTGAACAAGACCCGTGTTTCTCTGGGTGTCATGAACAGCTTGCCGTATTTTTCAGGGAAGCCGCCGGTGGAGAGCACCTTGACTGGGCCGGCCAGATTGACCTCGCCTTGGCGCATCACCAGCTTGACGCCCGGATGTTCCCGGTCGACGGTCCGGAAAACTTTCGAACACTCATGCAATTTGTCAATGGCATATTTTTCGGTCACGCGCATTGTCGCGAGAATCGTGCCGTTGTCAGGGTCGGCGAGGGCAATTTCGCCGCCAGTCTCGATAGCGTCAGCTTCTGCCGTGGTCGCCGAGAGGGTGATGGGAATGGGCCAGAACAGGCCGTTGGCCATTTGCATGTCATCGCACACACCCTGCCAGTCGGCTTGTGACATAAAGCCCTGCAGTGGCGTGAAGCCTCCAATGCCCAGCATGATGAGGTCGCCTTTTTCGCGTGAACTCACGCGCAGCGCGGGCAGCGTGGCAGCACGCCGGCGATCGAGCGCGAGCGCATCACCTTCGAGCAGAAGTGGCAGCAAATCGCCGCCGCCATGTGGATTAACCAATGCCATGGCGCTTGTCCCTTTCTTCCTTGAAGCCGTTGTGCATGCCAAATGGATGGAGAGATTGCTTGTACAACTTGGGAATGGAAAAATAAATGGCGAAATTCAAGGAGATCACACTGCGGCGATGGTTTTCCTGATCCACTGATGGGTCAGGCAGGGACCTGGTGGCAACGGTTCTGTGAATGGCCGGGAGTTGCTTCATGCCGGGCGCCTTTCCGTTCTGCAAATGAACCCGGATGTCGCAACGGCGGGCCCGCAGATAACAGGGCGTGACATGCGTTTTGGCGGCGGCGCCAGGCATCACCTAGGCAGACGGATCGTAAGGCAGTTCGGCAGACATTCTGTGATTGCATCATTTGTTGACGGGCCAACTCGAGGAAAGGCTTTCAATTGCTCCACACCAAGACGTTTGGACAGGTAGTGGTGGTGTCCCTATTAGATACAGGGATACCCGAGTGCGTCTATAACCGACACGGGTAATTGGGAGTAACCCAAATGGGTAGCGCGCAGGTGTTCGGTGGGCGCCACAATACCGGCTTCGGTCAATTTGGCGGGCGGCAAAGGCTCGCGGGTTTCCACGATGCATCAGCTTTCGGTAAAGTATTGGCATCATCGGATAGCATAGTGACCATGACTCCCAACCCGACCCAGTCAACCCCGGCAATGCCGGTGGATACGGAGGCGTTCGTCACCGGATGGGTAAGCGAGATTGCTGCCGGCACCGATCTGGAGTCGTTGCTGGGGCGCTTCCTGGTATCCATTGTTGCGCTAGCCGGCGCCCGTGCCGGAGCAGTTCGGGTGTTGACCCATGATGGGCAGCATATGCGGCTGGTCGGGCAGATCGGTTTGCCACCGGATGTACTCAGCGCCGAACGTCTGGTGGTGCGTGACTGTGGCATGTGCGGTACCGCTGTCGGCAGCGACGTGCTGGGCTGGGTGGATGATGTGCAGGCCTGCGCCCGTCGTGGCACCGAATTCTACTTTGGACTGGAATGCAAGAGCGTGCTGGCCATCTCATTGCCCTACGCGAACCAGGTGCTGGGCATTTACAACCTATTTTTTGAAACCGAGACCCAGCTCAGCGCGCAGACCCAGACCATTTTGCGCCTGATTGGCCAGTTGCTGGGCCTGGCGCTGCACAATGCCCGTATCGAGCGTGAGCGTCTGCGCGTGACGGTGATGAAAGAGCGTCAGGAGATGCTTAATGAAGTGCATGATGCAATAGCGCAGACGCTGGCCTACGTCAAAATGCGATTGCCCCTGCTCAACGATGCCATGTTGGCGCACGACGATCCGAGTTCACTTAAGTACTTTGCAGATATCAAGAAGGCCGTTGGCGAGGTGCATGATAACCTGCGCGAGGTGATGACTTATTTCCGCACGCGCATGAACCCGCTGGGCCTGCTGCATGCGCTGCAGGGAATTTCTGATGGTTTTGCTGGTCGCAATGGCATCACACTGGAGATCAGAAATTCGGCGCAAAATCTGGGCTTGACCGATGAACAGGAAATTCAGGTGTTTTATATTATTCAGGAAGCATTGGCCAACATCGCCAAGCACTCCATGGCACGGCATGCCATAGTGGCGATTGACAAGACATCCCGGTGGCTCGAGTTCCTGATTGAAGACGATGGGCTGGGTATGGCGAGTCCGTCTGTGTCGACCATTGTGACCACCGCGCAAGGGCTCGCGCCAACCGCTCATTTCGGCATGGAGATCATGCAGGGCAGGGCGCAACGCATAGGCGGCAGCCTTGAGGTCGGCAGAAATGAAGGTGGTGGTACGCGCGTGCGGCTGATAATTCCGGTGAGTTTGGCATCAGCGGGGTCTGGCACATGACGACTGGAATACGGGTGATGCTGGTAGACGATCACGCATTGTGCCGCAGTGGACTGAAGGAACTTCTGGAGCACCGC
>JAHFQQ010000104.1 GCA_023259235.1 Polaromonas sp.
TCGGCCTCGAATCGCTCGCGGGCACGCTGCTCGATCTGGGCCTTGGCCGCATCGATGGCTTTGAGACGCTGCTCACGCCGCGCGATCTCCGCGGGCACATCCATGCCATCAGGCAGCGCCGCGCGGTCAGCTTTCTCACCCAAGGCCAGCAGGGCCTGCACTTCGCCCCGCAACTGGGCTTCGATCTTGTTGGCGTGAGCCCATGACAGGGCTTTGTGTTTGCTGGCGTTGGCATGCACCTTGGTGCCGTCCAGCGAGATGGCGCCCAGCTTCAGGCACTTCATCTCGCGCGCCAGCATGAGCACTTGCACAAACAAGGACTTCACCTGCGGCAGGAAGCGCCGCCGGAATGTGGCGATGGTGTCATGGTCGGGGTGGGTGTTGGCCGCCACAAATCGGAAGGCCACCGAGTCGTAGGTGGCACGTTCGATCTTGCGCGAGCTGAACACGCCGCTGGCATAGCCGTAGATGAGCAGGCCCAGTAGCACCGCCGGGTGATGGGCGTCCGAGCCGCGACCGGCGTACTGGCTCACCAGCTCACTCAGGTCGAGCTTGTCGATCACTTCAACGACGAAGCGGGCCAGGTGATCGTCGGGCAGCCATTCATCAACCGAAGGCGGCAGCAGGTAAGCAGTGTCTCGGTCAACGACAACGAAGCGGCTCATTGGTGGGGCCTCCTTGGTTCTACTGCAGCAATTGTCGCGCCACGCCCACCTTCGCGGAAGGCGGGAAAGCCCGACAGACTCCTAGTGAGAATACAAGAACCGACTGTAAGGCGTGGTAGCCGGCCCTTTCTGATGGACGGTGTCGTCGGTTTCGCGCCTACAGCAAGGCTTTGAGCAGTTTGGCCATTTCAGACGGGTTGCGCGTCACGGTGAAACCGCAGGCTTCCATGATTCGCCAGCTTGGCGTCGGCGGTATCGGCGCCGCCCGAGATCAGCGCGCCCGCGTGCCCCATGCGCTTGCCGGCCGGAGCCGTGACGCCGGCGATGAAGCCGACAATCGGCTTTTTCATGTGGCCCTTGCACCACTGGGCTGCTTCGGCTTCGTCGGAGCCGCCGATTTCGCCAATCATGATGACGGCATCGGTGTCGGGGTCGTTGTTGAAGGCCTTCATCACGTCGATGTGCTTCAGGCCGTTGATCGGGTCACCGCCGATGCCTACGGCAGTGGACTGGCCCAGACCGATTTCGGTCAGCTGCGCCACCGCTTCGTAGGTAAGGGTGCCGGAGCGGCTGACCACGCCGATGCGGCCCTTGCGGTGGATGTGGCCGGGCATGATGCCGATCTTGATCTCTTCAGGCGTGATCAGGCCGGGGCAGTTGGGGCCGAGCAGCAGCGTTTCCTTGCCGCCAGCGGCGACCTTGGCCTTCATGCGGTTGCGCACTTCGAGCATGTCACGAACGGGGATGCCTTCGGTGATGCAGATGGCCAGGTCCAGGTTGGCTTCAACCGCCTCCCAGATTGCTGCCGCCGCGCCCGCCGGCGGCACATAAATGACCGAAACCGTGGCGCCCGTGGCTTTGGCGGCTTCGTTCACATTGGCGTAAATCGGGATGCCTTCGAAGTCTTCCCCGGCCTTCTTCGGGTTCACGCCCGCCACAAAGGCTTGTCTGCCGTTGGCGTAGTCGCGGCACATCCGGGTGTGAAACTGACCGGTCTTGCCGGTAATGCCTTGCGTGATGACTCTGGTGTTTTTATTGATGTAGATCGACATGGGTTTTCCTGTTCAGTAGGGGACAGCGCTTGCCTGCGGAGCGGCCTTCGGTCTGCCCTGCAAAATTAACTGGCCACGGCCGCGACGATTTTGGTCGCGGCGTCGGCCATGGTGTCCGCTGCGATGATGGGCAAACCGGAGTCAGCCAGTATTTTCTTGCCCAGGTCTTCATTTGTGCCCTTCATGCGCACAACCAGAGGAACCGAAAGGTTGACTGCCTTGCAGGCGGCGACGATGCCGTCGGCAATCGTGTCGCACCGCATGATGCCGCCAAAGATGTTGACCAGAATGCCCTTGACTGCGGGGTTCTTCAGCATGATCTTGAAAGCCTCGGTGACTTTTTCCGCTGTGGCGCCGCCGCCGACGTCCAGGAAGTTGGCCGGCTCGCCGCCGAACAGCTTGATGGTGTCCATCGTCGCCATGGCAAGGCCTGCGCCGTTGACCAGGCAACCGATGTTGCCGTCCAGGCTGATGTAGGCCAGGTCAAACTTGCTGGCTTCAATTTCGGCGGGATCTTCCTCGTCCAGATCGCGGTAGGCCACGATCTCGGGATGGCGGTACAGCGCATTGGGGTCAAAGTTGAACTTGGCGTCGAGCGCCTTGATCTTGCCATTGCCCTCGAGCACCAGCGGATTGATTTCAACCAGGCTGGCATCGGTGTCCATGTACACCTTGTACAGTTTTTTCAGCACATCGATAGCCTGCGCGGTTGATCCTGCCGGCACAGTCATGCCATCGGCCAGTACTTTGGCCTGTGCATCGGTCAGGCCGGCAGCCGGATCAACAAAGACCTTGATGATTTTCTCGGGTGTGGCGTGGGCCACTTCCTCGATGTCCATGCCGCCCTCGGAAGACGCCATGAACGCCACTTTCTGGCTGGCGCGATCGGTGACGGCCGAGACGTAATATTCCTTTTTGATATCAGCGCCTTCTTCAATCAGCAGGCGGCGCACTTTCTGGCCGGCCGGGCCGGTCTGGTGCGTGACCAATTGCATGCCCAGGATTTCGCCAGCGAGTTTTCTTACTTCGTCAATGCTGCGCGCCAGTTTGACGCCACCGCCCTTGCCGCGGCCGCCAGCATGAATCTGGGCCTTGACCACCCACACCGGGCCGCCGAGCTTCTGTGCGGCTTCCACCGCTTCCTGCACCGTGAACGCAGGAATGCCGCGCGGCACAGGCACGCCAAAATTGCGCAAGATTTCCTTACCCTGGTACTCGTGAATTTTCATGAAAAACCTTCAAAATTCAGTAAAAAAAGAGTGCAACAGGGATTTGACAGGGGCAATGGGAATGCTTGAAACAGGCCATGCCAACCCAAAACCACGCTGTTGGCGGTCACTGCAGGCAGCAGTCCATAACTGTATCATGGTGCAACGCACCAACTCTTGTATGGAACTTACGGGTGAAATTCGCTTGAGATGGGGCCGGTATCTTCAGGCACTGATCCGACGCTGAAAGCTGTTTATGCACAAGGTTTTTATTGATGGGGAAGCCGGCACCACCGGCCTGCAGATTCGGGAGCGGCTGCAAGCCATGCCGCAGATCGAGCTGGTCAGTATTACGCCGGAACTGCGCAAGGACGCGGCCGCCAAGCTCGAACTGATGGAACAGGTCGATTTGGTGATTTTGTGTCTGCACGATGACGCCGCGCGTGAATCGGTCGCCATGCTTGACAGCCTCAGGCAGGCCGGAGCCAAAAAAATCCCCAGGGTCATCGACGCGTCAACCGCCCATCGCACGGCTGCGGGGTGGGTCTATGGCTTTCCCGAACTGGCCCCGGGCCAGCGTGAAGCCGTGGCGGCGGCCGCACGCGTGGCCAACCCGGGCTGCTATGCCACCGGCGCGATTGCACTGATCCGTCCGCTGGTCGATGCCGGATTGATTCCGCCTGATTTCCCCCTGAGCCTGCCCGCGGTAAGTGGCTATTCGGGCGGCGGACGGCAGATGATAGAGGCCTATGAGGCCGGCACGGCACCCTTGTTTGAAATCTATGGTCTGGGCCTGGAGCACAAGCACCTGCCCGAAATCATGAAATACACCACGCTGACACGCCGCCCGGTGCTGATTCCCTCGGTGGGCAACTTCATGCAGGGCATGCTGGTGCAGTTGCCGCTGCATCTTGACATGCTGCCCGGCCGACCCAGCGCCACCCAATTGCAGGATGTCCTGGCCTTGCACTACGCCGGCAGTCAATGGGTCACCGTGCAAGCCGCTCCTGCATCCGGCAAGCTCGATGCCCTTGCCCTGAACGACTCCAACCAGATGGAACTGCGGGTGTTTGGCAACGAACGCTACCGTCATGCGGTGCTGGTGGCGCGGCTCGACAACCTTGGCAAGGGTGCGTCAGGCGCCGCGGTGCAAAACCTCCGGCTCATGTTGGGACTTTGAGCGGGCGAACCGGCATTGGAAGGCCTTGCTGCTGCTGATTTCAGAGCGGGTGGTGACCGTGTCTATTGGGCAAAAGCCTTGTTTATTTCTGGATTTCTGGAAATGCTCAAGCGTCGTCTGCCTGCGTCACGACGCGGTGAATCACGCCGCCCCCAAAGCCGCGGGCAGCGAGGAACCGCATTTGCCTGGCCCGTCCGACGGCGTCTGATGCTGGTTCGTCAAACTTCTTGCGCCAGACTTCGCGGGCGCGCTCGAGTTCACTGCGGTTGAGGCCGTCGATGGCAGTTGCCACCAGTTCCGCGCTCAGCCCTTTGCTCAGCAATTCGTGCCGGATGCGCGCCGCGCCCAGGCGAGCGGCGCGCCGGTGGATGACCGACTCGACCACTCGCACTTCATTGATGAAGTCCTTGGCCTGGAGTTCATCGAGCACTTGCGCCAGTTGGCCCGGCTTTTCCTCATGGCGGCTGAGCTTTCGCTCCAGCTCGGTGCGGGAATGCTCCCGGCCCGCCAACAGGCGCAGGGCGCGCCCCTTGAGCGACAGGCCAAAGCCCGACCGGGATGCGGGCTTGGTGGGGTCCGATGCTTCGTTCACAGTCATCAAGCAATCAGGCAGCACACAATTGCTATGCTATAAATAGCTGAATTCGCACGTTCTGCGTGGGCTACCGCCTTATTTTGCATGTAAAACAGGTCAGACTGCGACCTTGATGGCTTTATCGGCCTTCTCGGTTTTTTCGGCTTTGACGGCCTTGTCTGCGCTGTCGCCTGCGCCGTCAGCAGCTTGCACCAGCGGAATGCCCAGCGATTCGCGCACCTTGTTTTCGATCTCGATGGCAAGCTCCGGGTTTTCCTTGAGGAACTCGCGTGAGTTGTCGCGGCCCTGGCCGATTTTTTCGCCGTTGAAAGCGTACCAGGCACCGGCTTTTTCCACAATGTGGCCCGCCACGCCCAAATCGAGAACCTCGCCCAGGCGGCTGATGCCTTCGCCGTAAAGAATGTCGAATTCGGCGGTCTTGAACGGTGAGGCCACCTTGTTTTTGACCACCTTCACGCGGGTTTCGTTGCCGATGACTTCCTCGCCCTTCTTGATCGAGCCAATGCGGCGAATGTCCAGCCGCACCGAGGCATAGAACTTCAGCGCGTTGCCGCCGGTAGTGGTCTCGGGCGAGCCGAACATCACGCCGATCTTCATGCGGATCTGGTTGATGAAGATCACCATGCAGTTGGCCTTCTTGATGCTTGCGGTCAGCTTGCGCAGTGCCTGGCTCATCAGGCGGGCCTGCAGGCCGGGCAACGAGTCGCCCATTTCGCCTTCCAGTTCAGCCTTGGGGGTGAGCGCCGCGACCGAGTCGATGACGATCAGGTCGACCGCGCCGGAGCGTGTCAGTGAATCGACAATTTCGAGGGCCTGCTCGCCGGTGTCGGGCTGGGAAATCAGCAAGTCCTGCAGGTTGACGCCCAGGTTTTGCGCGTACTGGATGTCCAGCGCGTGCTCGGCATCGACAAACGCGCAGGTACCGCCGATTTTCTGCATTTCGGCAATCACCTGCAGCGTCAGCGTGGTTTTGCCAGACGACTCCGGCCCGTAGATTTCAACCACCCGGCCACGCGGCAGGCCGCCAACGCCCAGCGCAATATCAAGCCCCAGTGAACCGGTGGAGACCACCTGAATGTCCTCAATCACTTCGCCGGCACCGAGCTTCATGATGGTGCCTTTGCCGAACTGCTTTTCAATCTGGGCTAGCGCGGCCTGCAAGGCCTTGGCTTTTTCGGTGTTCAGGGCGGGATTGGTCTTGATCGCTGCGTCCATAAAAATCTCCTTTAAGATCAATTACATAGAAATATTCACCCAAATTCCTGCTTTTGTCTGCCCACACAAGCTGGATGCATGACCAGTACTTTATTAGCCATATTGAAATAAGTAAACCATATTTTTAGTCAGTTTGCCTGATTAACAGATTACGATATCAGCATGCCCGAAACTGACCTCGCCTCCGCGCGCAGCACCAGCGAGACAGGCTGGCGGCTCACGCATCTGGGGCGCCTGCTGGGTCACGCCTTGCGCCGCTTCGACGAGCGCGTGCTCTGGCTGATGGCGCGCAACGTTGAGGTGCCGCTGGCGCTGTCCAACCTGGCCGCGCGCAACCAGGTGGGGGCTGCGCACATTCACATTACGCGCCATCTGGCGCTGGGCGGTTCGCGCCTGACGGACCTGGCCCAAAGCGCAGGCATGAGCAAACAGGCCATGGCAGATCTGGTGGACCAATGCGAAGCCTGGGGGCTGGTCCGGCGCGAGGTCGACCGGCACGACAAGCGAGCCCGGCGCGTGGTGTTTACCGAGTCGGGTCTGCTGTGGCTGCAAGCTTTCAGGGACGCGGTGACGCAGGCTGAAGCGGAATTCCGGCAGGCGGTGGGGACTGACGTGGCAACGGTCGTTGCCCTCGGGCTGGAGGCGTATGCCAGCGCGTAGCCAGTGCGGGAATCCTCTGTGCCGGATCTGCCCGGCAAACGCCTAGAATTTGCGGGACAAGCAAAACACCGCCACGGCCCCATGCTGCGGGCTGACACCTGGAGACAACCATGCGCATTTTGATCGCCGAAGATGACCAGGTTCTGGCTGATGGCCTGCTGCGCACCCTGCGCGCGTCGGGCGCTGCGGCCGATCATGTGGCCAGCGGCGCTGAGGCTGATGCCGCCCTCCTGACCAATACCGAATTTGACCTGCTGATCCTCGACCTCGGCCTGCCGCGCATGCACGGGCTGGAAGTGCTGAAACGGCTGCGTGCGCGCGGCTCGGTCCTGCCGGTGCTGATTCTGACTGCCGCCGACAGCGTCGAGGAACGCGTCAAGGGGCTCGACTATGGCGCGGACGACTACATGGCCAAGCCGTTTTCACTGCAGGAGCTCGAAGCGCGTGTCCGCGCGCTGGTGCGCCGCGGCATGGGTGGCGCCAGCAGCTCCATCAAGCATGGTCCGCTGGTGTATGACCAGGCCGGGCGCGTTGCCACCATCGACGGCCAGATGCTGGAGTTGTCGGCGCGCGAACTGGGGCTGCTCGAAGTGCTGCTGCAGCGCGCCGGGCGACTGGTCAGCAAGGACCAATTGGTTGAGCGCCTGTGCGAATGGGGTGAAGAGGTCAGCAACAATGCCATTGAGGTGTATATCCACCGTCTGCGCAAGAAAATCGAGAAGGGTCCGGTCCGGATTGCCACGGTGCGCGGGCTGGGTTACTGCCTTGAAAAGATCCCGGGATAGACAGACATGGTGAAATGCTTCACCACTGAGGAGCGGAGGGGGCGAAGGTACGCGAAGGCAAAACGCCAGTCGATGGAAAGATCAAAGATAAAAATGCCTGGTTTCCGGTGTTCCTCCGTGTCCTCCATTCCCCCGCGGTGAATGCCCCATCCCGAATATCGTGGCCAACACTTTGACTGATCACCCGACACCGTGGCGTTAAGACTCATTCAGCGCGAGCGGCGCAGCCTGTTTGGCGAGATTCTCGACTGGATGCTGACACCGCTGCTGTTGCTGTGGCCCATCAGTTTGGCGCTGACATGGCTGGTAGCCCAAAATATTTCTGACAAGCCGTTTGACCGCGCGCTGGAATACGACGTGCAGGCGCTGGCCAAGATGGTCGCAGTCAAAAACGACAAGGTCCAGTTCAATCTGACGGCAACTGCGCGCGAGATTTTGCACGCCGATGACAGCGACCGGGTCTATTACCAGGTGCTGGGCACACGCGGCGAATACCTCAGCGGCGAACGCGCCTTGCCCATGCCCACCAACGCGGAAGAGGACGTCAGTGGGGAAGTGCGGCTGCGCGACGACATGATTCAGGGTCAGGACATTCGCGTCGCTTATACCTGGATCAAGGTGGATGCTGACGGCCCGGCACCGGTGCTGGTGCAGGTTGCCGAAACCCTGGAAAAGCGTAAAACACTGGCCACTGAAATTGTCAAGGGCACGATGGTGCCGCAATTCGCGACGCTGCCGCTGGCCGTGGTGCTGGTGTGGCTGGCTTTGGTGCGCGGTATCAAGCCGCTGGCCCAGCTGGAAAAACGCATCCGCGCACGTAAATCCGACGACATGAGTCCGATTGACGAAGAGGCAGTGCCCGAGGAGGTGGTGCCGCTGGTGTCGTCCATCAATGATTTGCTGAGCCGCCTGAAGGTGTCGCTGACCACGCAAAAGCGCTTTCTGGCCGATGCCGCGCATCAGCTCAAGACGCCGCTGGCGGGGCTGCGCATGCAGGCCGACCTGGCACAGCGCGAAACCGATGCCGGTGAACTCAAGAACTCGCTCAGGCATATCGGCCAGGCCAGCATCCGCGCCACGCATACCGTCAACCAGTTGCTTGCGCTGGCACGCGCCGAAACCACTGGTCGGATGCTGGCTGCGCAGCGCGTCGATCTCGTCAAAATTGTCTCGGAAGTGATGGCCGATTCAGTGCCGCGGGCGCTCGAAAAGCACATTGACATCGGCTATGACGGCCCGTCCGCCGGTGAGCAACGCAGCGAACTTGAAGGTAATCCGACCTTGCTCAAGGAACTGGTGCGCAACCTGCTCGACAACGCCATCAACTACACCCCCGAAAACGGGCAGATCAATGTGCGGCTGCTCACTGACCGCTTCAGCGACGTGCTGGTGCTGATCGTGGAAGACTCGGGGCCGGGCATAGCGGAGTCGGAGCGCGAACTGGTGTTCCAGCCCTTTTACCGCGCCCTTGGCACCAACGTTGACGGCTCCGGTTTGGGGCTGGCAATTGTGCTGGAAATCGCCATGCAGCATGGCGCAACCATCGTGATAGAAGAGGCGCGGCTGACAGGGTACCCGCATTCACCAGGCACGCGGGTCACGGTGCGCTTTACTGTCATGGAACGGTTGCTGGCTAAATGACCGCATCCGGCAAGCGGTAAGTTTATGTCAAATAAGAACAAAAACAGATGTCAGCCCAGCTGCTGATTCAATAGTGTGCTATTGAATCAATAGTAAACGCCACTACTTGCGCCCGTAACGCGCGGTAAAGCTGGCCTTGCCCAGCAAGTTCCCGTTAATCATGAAACCGGTCAGCGCCGCGGTCGCGTCGGCTGGCACGTCGAGCTTGTCCAGCTTGAGCGCGTGCACGGTGAAAATGTAGCGGTGCGGCTTGTCGCCCTGCGGCGGACAGACCCCGCCCCATCCCGCCACGCCATAATCAATGCGCACATGGCTCGCGCCCTTGGGCAGGTTGGCGCCGCCCACTGCGCCGGCGTCAGGCTTGAGTTCAGTCACGTCGGCGGGGATATTAATGACCATCCAGTGCCACCAGCCGGAGCCACTGGGCGCGTCCGGGTCGTACACGGTTACGGCGAAGCTTTTGGTGCCTTTGGGCGCGCCGCTCCATTTGAGCGCGGGTGACTTGTTCTCGCCCGAGCAGCCGAAGCCGTTGAACTCAAAGATCTTGGGGATCATGGCGCCAGCCTTGATGTCGGGGCTGGTGAGTTGAAAGCCTGCGGCCTGGGCTAATGTGGCTGCGCCGATCATGCCGGCGGCGAGAAGCGTGCGTTTCATGGAGTTCTCCGAAATGATGGAGTTCCATCATGATACGAACAGCCGGTTTATGCCAGCCCAATGCAATATTATTCGTACCGTTTTCACGGCGGCGCAACGTTATCCTGCGGAAGTTTCAGCTCAGGTGTTTGCCCACAATCCCGGCCAGCTCAAACATGGTGACCTGTGGCTTGCCAAACACCGGCAGCAGCTTGGCATCGGCATTGATGGCGCGCCGGTTGGCGGCGTCCTGCAGACCCTCGGCCTTGATGTAGTCCCACAACCTCTTGATCACCTGGGTGCGCGCCACCGGCTCGCCGCCGATCACTGCCGCCAACGCCGCGCTGGGCCTAAGGCTCGTTCCTGGTGAAGTTTTGCGGGCGACCTTGGGCTGGTCGGCCTTGGCCGGTGCTTTTTTGGCGGCCGCCTTTTTGGCGACAGTTTTTTTCGCGGCGGGGGCCGCGACCGTCTTGCCAAACGGGGTCTTGACGCTGCCGGTCCGGGCGGCCACCGGTTTGCGCGGTGGAAATTTGGACGGCGCAAACTCGAAATTCACCTTTTCGGCCTCCTTGTCCCAGGCCAGAAAGGCCTTGAAGGGGCGGCGCGTGCGCATGGAAACAAACTTGTCGAGCAAATCAGTTTTTCCGGTGGTCAGCAATTTGTGCATCTGTTCGCGCTCTACCGGCTGCTGCAAGATGACCTGACCGGTCTTGAAGTTGCAGCTTGGCGTGGGCTGGGCCAGTGTGGAGACTGACTTTTCGCAAACGTAATTTTTGCCAAGCTCGTAGACAGCGCTGCCGCACTTGGGGCAGGCACCCAGCGATTGCTGGCCGTCAAAATTTACTATCTCGCCGGTCGCGGCCCCTTGGTCATTGCCAAAATCAAATTCGAGCTTGTAGTTTTTCGTTTCCTCGTCAAACTTGAGCACCATTTCGGCGCTGAATGGCCAACCCGCCTTGGAGCGAAAGCCGTCCAGCGGGCCGATTTTTTTATCGTGCAAGAACTGCTCGACTTCAACTGTTTCGAAGGTCCGCCCGGCTGGAGTTTTGCCAAATGAAAAGCCACAGCCGTCAGTGCCATTTTTTCCGGTGCAGGTGTAGCGCCGGTAGTTTTCCTTCATGACGCCGCCGCAGTTGGGGCAAGGTGCCTGCAGCGTCGCGTAGTCACCAGGAATAGTGTCCTTGTCGTAGCCCTTGGCCTTGTCGACGAGATTTTTCGTCATGGTCGCAATTTCGGCCATGAAGGTTTCACGGCTCAGCTTGCCATGCTCCATTTT
>JAHFQQ010000105.1 GCA_023259235.1 Polaromonas sp.
CTGCTCGGCGGCTCGGCCGATCTGACCGGCTCCAACCTGACCAACACCAAAAGCACGACCAGCCTGCGCTTTGACCTGAACGGCGACGTGGTGCAAACTGCCACCGCTGACGGTGGCAAAACCGGCGGCCGCCACATCAACTACGGCGTGCGCGAGTTCGGCATGGCGGCCATCATGAATGGCATTGCGCTGCACGGCGGCTTCATTCCCTACGGCGGCACCTTCCTGACCTTCAGCGACTACAGCCGCAACGCCATCCGCATGGCCGCGCTGATGAAGCTGCGCGTGATTCACGTCTTTACGCATGACAGCATTGGCCTGGGCGAAGACGGACCGACGCACCAGTCGATTGAACACGCCGCCAGCCTGCGCCTGATTCCCAACCTTGACGTCTGGCGTCCCGGCGACACTGCTGAAACCGCGGTGGCCTGGGCCGTGGCCCTGCAAAACAGACACAAGCCCACGGCGCTGCTGCTGAGCCGCCAGAACCTGCCTTACGCGCCGAAAAGCGAACTCGCCGACATCAGCAAGGGTGCTTACGTGCTGGCCGAACCGACGGAGGTCGGCCTCAACAAGAAAATTCAAGCCATCCTGATTGCCACCGGCTCCGAAGTGCAACTGGCGCTCAAGGCGCAGGAACTGCTGGCTACTTTCAAAATTGCGGTGCGCGTGGTTTCCATGCCCAGCACCACCACCTTTGACCAGCAGAAACCCGCCTATAAATCCGAAGTGCTGCCCGAAGGCATTCCGCGCATTGCCGTGGAAATGGGCGTAACCGGCGGCTGGTGGAAATATGGCTGCGCCGCCGTGGTTGGCATCGACAGCTTTGGCGAATCGGCGCCCGCGCCGGTGCTGTTCAGGCATTTTGGATTTACGCCAGAGAATGTGGCAGACACCGTGCGCAAGGTGCTCAAGAAATGAGTCCTTTGTAAAGAGATCCGTGCCTGGGCCATGCGAAGAACCCTTCGACAGGCTCGGGGCGAGCGGCGTGTAAAAGTTAACTTCCAGGAGAAATGCAGATGACGATCAAACTAGGCATCAACGGCTTCGGCCGCATCGGGCGCAACGTGTTGCGTGCCGCCGTGCAAAACTTCAGCGACATTGAAGTCGTTGGCATCAACGACCTGCTCGAACCCGAGTACCTTGCCTACATGCTGCAATACGACAGCGTGCACGGCCGCTTCAAGGGCGAGGTTTCAGTGGACGGCAACACCCTTATCGTCAACGGGAAAAAAATTCGCCTGACGCAGGAACGCGACCCGGCCAACCTCAAATGGAACGACGTGGGCGCTGATGTGGTGCTCGAATGCACCGGCCTGTTCCTGGACAAGGCGGCAGGCGAAAAGCACCTGGCGGCGGGCGCCAGGAAGGTCATCTTCTCTGCCCCCAGCAAGGACGACACGCCCATGTTTGTCTTTGGCGTGAACGACAAGACCTATGCCGGCCAGGCCGTCATCAGCAATGCGAGCTGCACCACCAACTGCCTGGCCCCCGTTGCAAAGATTTTGAACGACAAATGGGGCATCAAGCGCGGCCTCATGACCACCGTTCACGCCGCCACTGCCACGCAAAAAACCGTTGATGGCCCGAGCAACAAGGACTGGCGCGGCGGCCGCGGCATCATGGAAAACATCATCCCCAGCAGCACCGGCGCCGCCAAGGCGGTTGGCGTGGTGATCCCTGAGCTGAACAAAAAGCTTACCGGCATGAGCTTTCGCGTTCCCACCAGCGATGTCTCGGTGGTCGATCTGACGGTGGAACTCAACAAGCCTGCCAGCTACGCCGAAATCTGCGCCGAGATGAAAGCGCAAAGCGAAGGCGCTTTCAAAGGCGTGCTCGGCTACACCGAGGACAAGGTGGTGGCCACCGACTTCCGCGGCGATGCCCGCACCTCCATCTTTGACGCTACCGCCGGACTGGCGCTGGACAGCACGTTTGTGAAGGTGGTGACCTGGTACGACAACGAATGGGGCTACTCCAACAAATGCCTGGAGATGGTGCGCGTGGTGGCCGGGTAAGCACTGGCCAGTTCCCCGGGATCGTGCCTTCCGGTTTTCCCCGCGGCGGCGGCGCCCCATGGTACTGCCGCACAATCGGCAGATGAAGATCCAGCTCCTGTCCGACCTGCACCTCGAATCGAACCCGAATTTCAAGGCGCGGCCGCTGCCGGGCGCCGACCTGCTGGTGCTGGCCGGTGACATCGGCTCCTACCAGCAGGGCTCGCTGCTCAGCACTCTGGAGATCAGCGACTTTGGCCTGGCGCGGTTTTCGCCCTTGCCAGCGGCGCGCGGCGGTGCGGCGTGGCCGACCCCCGTGTTTTTCCTGCCGGGCAATCACGAGTATGACGGGCTTGATTTTGACGCCGCACGTTCCCGCCTGCGCGAAACCTGCGCACGCCTGGGCCTGATCTGGCTGGAGCGCGAAACCGTGCTGCTGCAGGGCGTGCGCTTTGTCGGCAGCACGCTCTGGACGGACTTCGATGCGCTCAGCACCGAAAGGGCGCGAACGCAAGACGTCACGCTGGGCGAACAGTTGAATGCGCGCGAAAAGGCCTTTCGCGCCGCCAATTTCTACCTGACCAAAAACCACGCTTTCCGCAGCGGTCAGCCGATGCTGGCCGACGCGGTGCGCGAAGAAGGCCTGAAAAGCCAGTCCTGGCTGCGTCGCGCGCTGGCCGAGCCGTTTGACGGGCCAACCGTCGTGGTAACGCATTTTGCCCCCAGCCTGCAAAGCGCCGACCCGCGCTACGGCATCACCCCGGGCACCGCCGGATTCTGCAATTCACTCGACGAATTGCTGCCGCTGGCCAGGCTCTGGCTGCATGGCCATTTGCATTGCCAGGTGGATTACGTGAGGCACGGCTGTCGCGTGGTGGCCAACCCGCTGGGCTATGCGCGCAAGGGCGAACAGGCCGCGTTCCGGGAGTCGCTTTGCATCGATCTGGCGGGTTGAGGTCCTGCAGGCAGGTATTTCATTTTGTCGTCAGCCAATAACACGGCGCGGCCACTGGCTAAACTACAGGTTTTCAAGAGGAGCGTTCCATGAAGATTCTTCTGGCCGTCGACGGCAGCAGCTACACCAAGAAAATGCTGGCCTACCTGACCACGCATGACGAGTTGTTCAGTCCGCAAAATGACTACACCGTGTTCACGGTCCAGCAGGCCTTTCCGCTGCGGGCGCGGGCGGCCGTGGGCAAGGATCTCGTGGAAACCTATTACCGGGAAGACGCCGAAAAAACCATCACCCCGGTGTGCAAATTCCTGGCACGCCATGGCATCGAGGCCAAAAGCGCCTGGAAGGTGGGGCTGGTGGGCGAAACCATCGCCTCGTTTGCCGATGCAGGCAAGTATGACCTGATCGTCATGGGCTCACACGGGTATGGCGCAATCGGTAGCCTGGTGATGGGCTCGGTGGCCACCCAAGTGCTGGCGCGTGGCAAGGTGCCGGTGCTGCTGGTCCGCTAGGACCGTGCCGGTGACACGCCGGCAGTTCCTCGCGCCCGGCGGGTCCGAATGGTCGATCAACCCCTTGCGCACGATGGTGGCGGTTTCAAAACCCCGGTGCGGGCGCGCCAGCGACGCATCCGGCCCCATCCGCGCATTGGCCGCGGGGTAGCCGTCATCGTGATACAGGAACGGATCAATGGTCTCCCATGGAAAGCCAGGGGGCTTGATCTGGCGGACGGCGCTGACTTCAGCCGGCCTGCGACTGGAGCTCTTTCATGCCGCGGCAGGTACGACAATCACCATCCAGGACACGCCAAAGCGGTCGGCCACCATGCCGAACGACGAGGCGTAAAAAGTCTTGCTCAACGGCATCTGCACCTGCCCGCCCTGGCCGAGGGCAGAGAACAGGCGCTGGGCCTCGGCGTCGTTCGCGGCCGCAAGCGACAGTGAAAAGCCTTGAAACACCGGGCTCCCCGCGGCCCGGCCATCCGATGCCATCAGCGTCGTCTCGCCGATGCGAAAGCTCGCGTGCATCACCTTGTCGTCCGAGCCGGGCGGACACATGCCCGCCGGCATCGGCTCCGGGCTCTCCTTGAAACGCATCAGCATCGTCACCTCGGCGCCAAGCGCGGTCCGGTAATACTCGAGCGCCTCTTCGCAACGGCCTTCAAAAAATAAGTAGGGCTGAACTTGCATGACTATCTCCTTTTCAGTGGTTGATATTGATCGATCTCCCTCATCTCCATACGGTCTTCACCTGGCACGACCGTCGAAGTTGGTGACCGGGACAGAGGCCAGGTCAAGGTCTTCGAGACAGCGAATATTGATGGCGGCCATGCGGTTGCCTTTGGGGTCAACACCTTCGCCATACGGATGTGTGCCACAGGTCGGGCAGAAGTGGTGCTTGATGACATGTTGATTGAAGGTGTAGGTTCCCATGTCTTCTTCCGGTGTGAGCAAGCGCAGCTGGTCGCGGGGCACGAACCACATGAGCCCGCCTTTGCGCGAGCAGATCGAGCAGTTGCAGGCCATCGCCCCGGTGAGTTCGCCGTCCACTTCAAATGCGATTTTTCCGCAGTGGCAGCTGCCTTTGTACATCATGTGTTTTCTCCTTGCCCGTAGGCCCGTTTCAACGCGGCGATGTCGATTTTCTTCATTTTCATCATCGCCGCCATGACGCGCTGGGCCTTGATCGGGTCGGGATCATTCAACAGCTCGATCAGCACCCTGGGAACGATCTGCCAGGACACACCGAACTTGTCCTGTAACCAGGCACATTGGTCTTCCCTGCCACCGGCTGAGAGCTGGTCCCAGTATTCGTCAACTTCTTGCTGCGACTCGCATTTCACGACAAATGAGATGGCGGGTGTGAAGTGGTAGACCGGGCCGCCGTTGAGCGCCACAAACTCCTGCCCGTCGAGCAGAAAACTGGCGGTCATGACCGAACCCCTGGGCCCCGGCCCTGCTTCGCCATAACGATTGACAGTCAGGACCCTGGAGTTCCTGAAAATCGAGATATAAAAATTCATGGCCTCTTCGGCCTGGGTGTCGAACCACAGGAAGGGGATAATTTTTTGCATGAAGATTTACTCCTTGACGGTTGCTTGTGATGAAACACCTGAATGGGATGAGCTTGTGCCTAGCGATCCGGGAAGTCGAATTTCGGCAGCGTCTCCCCGGTTTCGAGCAAAGTCTTCAGGCCGCTGAGAATCATGGGCCAGCCTACGCTGCAGGCCGAAAACACGCGGCTGCCCGGCGGGAATTCGTCGTGCACCGTCGTCAGCCGGACGACCCCGCCATCCTCTGCCAGTGAAAACGTGACGCGAGACGGTGGCTCCGCCTGGTATTCATCCGTGAACACCGGGTGAAACGTATGCCGCAGAAGTATTCCGGGCACTACTTGCAGAACGACGTGTTCATCCGTGATCCTGTCCTCGCGTCGATAGAGCACCTTCGACCCGACGTTCCAGTCGGACTCGATGCGCGTATCGAACCAGTAGCGCTGCGTCAGCTCGGGTTTTGTCAATGCGTCCCAAACCGCGTTGCGTGTGGCGGCGATGTAGATGACATGCACGATCCCGGATTTGTTCATGGACGACTCCTCAGGGGGTGGGCCGCTCGGGCGCGTAGCGCAGGATCACGCCGCCCGTGCCAAGCGGCCGCGCCTCGATGAGCTTCAATTTCAGCCGGTCCGGGCTCTGCTTAAACAAGGGGCTTCCGCCTCCCATGACCAGCGGGGCGATGGCCAGGCGGTACTCGTCGATGAGGCCATGCTTCATGAATGTGGAGCACAGCCCGGCGCTACCGAAGATGAACAGATTGCCTGCACCCTGCCGCTTCAGCGCAAGGACTTCTTCCACGGCGTTGTCCTGAATCAGCCGGGTGTTATTCCAGTCGGCCCGGTCCAGGGTGCGCGAGAAGACGACCTTGGGCAGCTTGTTCATGTAGTCGGCGACCTCGCCCTTTGCCGCTTGCCAGTACGCGGCCATGCCTTCGTACGTCACCCGTCCGAACAGCAGCATGTCGGCCGAACCCAACTGCTCGATGGAGAGTTGTTCGAGTTCCGGACCCCAGATGGACTGGTGCCAGTCCAGGTCCCAGCTCTTATGCCCTTCAAACATGCCGTCCAGCGTGACAAGGTTCCACATGATCAGCTTGCGCATCGGTGATCTCCGGCCCCAAAAAGTTAAATTGTGAACAACGTCCACAAAAGAATATCAAAGTTGATTCACAGTCTCCGCATGCGCACGGCAGCAACCTTAAGGTCAAAATGGTCATGTGGACCTTATGTGGACGCTGTACATTAAGGACAGCACCATCTGCTTGTGGATAGCGTCCACATCAAGTCCCCAGGCCATCACCGCATCCACTCGAAAGGAGAATTAACATGCCCACAGGCATCATCCGACTTCACCGCGTGCTCCGTGCGAATCCGGAGCGCGTCTACCGGGCGTTCCTGGACGCTGACGCAATAGCCAAGTGGCTTCCACCGTATGGTTTCACCTGCAAGGTTCACCACATGGATCCCAAAGTTGGCGGCACCTACAAAATGTCGTTCACGAACTTCAGGACCGGCCTCGGTCACTCCTTTGGCGGCGAGTATCGTGAACTGGTGCCATTCGAAAAGATTCGCTATACGGACAGCTTCGACGACCCGAATCTGTCCGGAGAAATGCAGACGACGGTAACCTTGAAGCAAGTGTCGTGCGGAACGGAGTTCAATGTGGTGCAAGAAGGTCTGCCTGAAGCAATTCCGCTCGAGATGTGCTACCTCGGCTGGCAAGAGTCGCTCGCACAACTTGCGAACCTCGTCGAGCCCGAGATTCCGGGGTAACGAGGTAACGCCCAGGAACGATGGTCAGCGTCACGAACTCCGGCTTTGCTGGAAATGGCGTCAGACCGCCAATGGGAAACCGTTGACTTCATCCGGGAACGGCTCGACTCTATTTCTAACTACGATGGAGGATCATCATGACGAAGATCGCAAAGAACACGATTTGCCTTTGGTACGAGCGCGATGCCGAGGAGGCGGCGAAATTTTATGCCAAGACCTTTCCCGATTCGTCCGTCGGCGCGGTGCATCGCGCACCGGGCGACTTTCCGTCGGGCAAGCAAGGGGACGTATTGACAGTCGAGTTCACCGTGATGGGTATTCCCTGCCTGGGGCTGAACGGTGGGCCCGCGTTCAAGCACAATGAAGCGTTCTCGTTCCAGGTTGCCACGGAAGATCAGGCCGAAACCGATCGGTATTGGAATGCGATCGTCGGCAACGGCGGCCAGGAGAGCGAGTGCGGTTGGTGCAAAGACAGGTGGGGCGTCTCCTGGCAAATCACGCCAATCGCGTTGATCAAGGCATATACCAGCTCCGACCTCTCCGCCGCCAAGCGAGCGTTTGATGCAATGATGACGATGAAAAAAATCGACGTCGCCGTGATCGAGGCGGCGGTTCGTGGCTAGAAACCGGCGCCCTAACAACAGCATGCGGCGGACGGCGCTGCGCGCAGCCCGCTGATGCTGAGCGATAAGTCGTCAGACAGGCGCCCGATTCAAGCGGTGGATTTGCCCTGGCGCTGGCCGGTGCGAAAACGTTTCTTGAGCACAACATTTCCTTGAACCTGATTGCGGATCGTTTTCCGGATGGGCACTGAGAGTAATCATGACTGAACCATTCGAACGCCACAACATCGCCCGGCTGACACTCGCGACACTGGCCGTCGCGATGCTCGGCGCCTGCGCCGGGCTACCGCCACCGGGAGAGGCTGCGTCACTCGCATCGGTGCCGGTTGCCGCACCACCGCCGCAATGGCAGGCCGCGCTGCCACACAGCGGTCAACTCACCGACCTGGCACGATGGTGGCAGCAGTTCGACGACCCGCTGCTGACGCAACTCATTGCCGCGGCACAGGCGGTCAGCCCGACGCTCGCTACCGCACAGTCGCGCATCGCGCAAGCCCGCGCGGCTCGCGTATCTGCTGGCGCAGCGCTGGGTCCTGCGGTGAACGCCAGTGCCAGCGCCAGCCGTGGCCGCCAGGACTTGAGCCTGCCGCTGGGCAGCAGCGCGTCAGCCGGCCTCCAGGCGGTGTGGGAGCTCGATCTCTTCGGTGGCAACGCCGCAGGTCGTGACGCCGCGCAGAACCGGCTGGCCGGAGCCGAGGCTTCCTGGCATGACGCCCGGGTATCAGTGGCTGCTGAAGTGGCCGGCGCCTACGTCGGCCTGCGCGCCTGCGAGGCCCAACTCGTGCAAACTCAGCTCGACGCCCGCTCGCGCGCCGAAACGGCGCGCCTGACCGAACTGGCAGCAAAGGCGGGCTTTCAGGCTCCCGCCAACGCCGCGCTGGCGCGAGCCAGTGCGGCCCAAGGCAGCAGCCTGCTCACACAGCAGCGCGCCCAGTGCGACCTGGGCGTCAAGTCGCTGGTCGCTCTCACTGGCTTGGCCGAACCCGCCTTGCGCAGCCAGCTCGCCGCAGGCAGCGCGCAGTTGCCGAAGCCGGCGCAGATCGTTATCACCAGCGTTCCAGCCGAAGCGCTGGCGCAGCGGCCCGACCTGTTCAGCGCCGCGCGAGAGGTGCTCGCCGCCAGCGCTGACCTGAGCCAGTCGCAGGCACAACGCTATCCGCGCATTGTCCTGAACGGCAGCATAGGTGCAGCGCGGTTCTCAAGCGGCGCGACCACGCTGGACGGAACGATCTGGAGCCTGGGCCCGGTGTCGGTGTCCCTGCCCTTGTTCGACGGCGGGGCGCGCCATGCCAACGTGGAGGCGGCGCGCGCCCGCTACGTTGCGGCCAGCGTCAACTACGCAGCCCGGCTGCGCACCGCGGTTCGCGAAGTCGAAGAAGCCCTGGTCGCGCTGCAAAGCACGGCCGCGCGCGGCAGCGACGCGCTGGTGGCCACCGAGGGCTTTGCCGCTTCGTACCGCGCCACCGACGCGCGCTTCAGGGGCGGCCTGGCCAGCCTGTTCGAACTCGAGGACGCGCGCCGCAGCGCCGTTCAGGCGCAAAGTGCACTGATCGAATTGCAGCGCGAACGCGTGGCCGCGTGGATATCCCTCTACCGGGCGCTCGGCGGTGGATGGGTTGCCGACGAGGCCGCGGCGGTGGCCGCAATCCAGGACTGACCCCCCTATCGAACTTCCCTTCGTCATTCAAGAACGCCCATGAAAAACTACTTTCGACCTCGATGGATCGCACTTGCGGTCGCGTTTGCCAGCCTGCTCGGCCTGGCCTCGTTCGCCCTCACGGAGCGTGCGCCCGACGACAAGAAACCCGCGGCCACGGTCAAACCCGCACTCACGGTCAACGTCACCCAGCCGCAAAGTACAACGCTGCCGCTGAAAATCGGCGCCAACGGCAACCTGGCCGCATGGCAGGAAGCGAGCATCGGCACCGAGGCCAGTGGCCTGCGGCTGGCCGAGGTGCGGGTCAACGTCGGCGACGTGGTGAAACGCGGCCAGGTGTTGGCCACGTTCGCTCCCGACACGATTCAGGCCGACCTGGCCCAGATGCGCGCGGGTATGGCGGAGGCCGAGGCCACGCTGGCCGAGGCCGCAGCCAACGCCCAGCGCGCACGCGAACTGCAAACCACCGGCGCCTTGAGTGCGCAGCAGATCAACCAGTACCTCACCGCCGAACGCACCGCGCAGGCCCGGGTCGAGGCCCAGCGCGCCATCGCCAGAACGCAGCAGTTGCGCCTGGCCCAGACCCAGGTGCTGGCGCCCGACAGCGGTGTGATCTCGGCGCGCAGCGCCACCGTGGGCGCCGTTCTGCCGGCCGGGCAGGAGTTGTTCCGCATGATTCGCCAGGGCCGGATCGAGTGGCGTGCCGAAGTGTCGTCCGCCGATCTGGCCCACATCAAACCCGGCATGGGCGTCGTCATCACACCGGCCAGCGGGACGCGCATCAAGGGCACGGTGCGCATGGTCGCGCCAACGGTCGATGCCGCCACCCGCAACGGGATCGTCTATGTCGATCTGCCTGCGCCCGGCGCGGCTCGGGCCGGCATGTTTGCACGTGGCGAGTTCGAGATCGGCAGCGGCGAGGCGCTCACGCTGCCGCAGACCGCGGTGCTGCTGCGCGACGGCTTCAGCTACGTGCTGCGCATCGCCGCCGATTCGAAGGTCGCGCAGACCAAGGTGTCGATCGGGCGCCGCACCCGCGACCGCGTCGAAATCACCGGCGGTCTCGATCCGAAGGCACGCGTCGTCGCCGCCGGCGGCGGTTTCCTGTCGGACGGCGACACGGTGCGGGTGGTCGAGTCGGCCACGCCGGTGAAGACCGCGTCGAGCGCCAGCGGCGCGCCAGCCAGGTGAGCAGGAGCGCACGATGAACGTTTCCGCCTGGTCGATCCGCAAACCCGTCCCATCGGTGCTGCTGTTCATCATGCTCACGCTGGTGGGCCTGATGAGCTTTCGCGCGATGAAAATCCAGCAGTTCCCCGACATCGATCTGCCTACGGTGATCGTCAGCGCATCGCTGCCGGGCGCGGCGCCGGCGCAGATGGAAACCGAGGTCGCGCGCAAGATCGAGAACTCGCTCGCCACCGTGCAGGGACTCAAGCACCTGTACGCCAAGGTGCAAGACGGCATGGCCACCGTGACGGCCGAGTTCCGCCTCGAAAAGCCCACCCAGGAGGCGATGGACGACGTGCGCGATGCGGTGCAGCGGATCCGCTCCGACCTGCCGGCCGATCTGCGCGACCCGGTCATCACCAAGATGGACTTCGCCGGCATGCCGGTGCTGACCTACACCGTGTCGTCGTCGCGCATGGACGACGAGGCGCTCTCCTGGTTCGTTGACCACCAGGTCAGCAAGGCGATGCTCGCGGTGCGCGGTGTCGGCGCGGTGGGGCGGGTCGGCGGCGTGCAGCGCGAGGTGCGGGT
>JAHFQQ010000106.1 GCA_023259235.1 Polaromonas sp.
TCAGGGTCTCGACTGCCGCCGCGCCATAAGGCGCGAGTTTGGGCGCGGCAATCGCAATTTTCTTGAAGTCGCCCTTTTTCAGCACCTCGCCCTGGCCGTCAACCAGCTCGGGCTGGGCCGACCATAACACCAGCTTGCCGGTGGCATAGGTAAAGCGACTGCCACTGACCACTGCGCCCTCTTTTTCGAGCCTGGCGGGCGTGGCGTCGTCGGCCGACAGGAAAACGTCAAACGGCGCACCGTTGACTATTTGAGCATAAAACTTGCCGGTCGCGCCAAAAGACAACACTGCCCGATGGCCAGTTTCCCTTTCAAATTCCGCAGCAATCAGCTTCATGGGCGCTGTGAAATTGGCCGCCACAGCAACCTGGACATCATCGGCCAGGGCCGGGACGGAAATCAACAGGGCCAGCGTAGCCAGCAGGCGTGAAGCAATCTTGTGCATGGGCAAAACTCCGGTGACTGGAGGTCGTTGAGTGAAAATTTCCTGCCGGACCCCGGGCGGAGCGCGTCGCAGCGGTTTCGTTATTCTATTTCAGAATAGCGTGAGTTGGCCAGACCGGCGTCAAAATACGCTCATGAAAAATGCTTCTTCGCCGGCTCTGGCGTTCGACAGCGCCTTGAGCCATGAGCCCACCGACAAGCGCATCGAGATCCTGCGCCTGATCGCCGGCACTGGCTCCATCTCGCAGGCCGCGCGGCAGGCCCGGGTCAGCTACAAGGCCGCCTGGCAGGCCATCGACACGCTGACCAACCTCGCGGGCGTGGTGCTGGTGGAACGGGCAGTCGGCGGCGCCGGCGGCGGCGGTGCCAAAATCACCCAGGCCGGCAGGCAGTTGCTGGCGGTATCCGAGCGGTTGACCACATCACGCAAGCAGGTGCTGGCCGAGGCCCAAGCCCAAAACAGGGATGCCCTGGCGCCTTCACTGGCCGCTCCGGCGCTCTCTCACATCGGGGTTCGCACCAGCATGCGCAACCAGTTGCCCTGCCTGGTCGAGCAGATCGAAGCCACCGGCCAGATGGTGCGCGTGACCCTCGGACTGGCGGGGAATGCCCGGCTCGTCTCACGCATCACCAAGGCCAGCGCGGAGCTGCTGGGCCTGAAAAAAAACCTCGCCGTGCTGGCGCTTTGCAAAGCCACGGCAGTGCGCGTCGAAGCGCCAGCCGAGAGTGAGGCGCCGTTGACCACGGCGTCGGGCAGCCCTGCGCTTGCTGGCAGGGTGACGCGCATCAGTCGCGGCGCTGCCGGCGACGAAGTCTCCCTGCAACTCGACGGCGCGCTGCAACTGGTCGGGTTTGCCGCAGCCGGCAACGGATTGAAAAACAAGGCGCGCGTCATAGCGCTCATCGACGAATCGGCCGTGGTGATCGCGCTGGCTGCTTGAGCCATTTTTTTACAGATCTGTCGAAACATGAATAATAGCTATTCTCATATAGAATATGTATACAAGCATTTTGATCACCACTTCAACACAGCCAGACAGAGTCAGCTTGCGCACAAGGACCCTACCGTGATTCCTTCCAATTCCCCGCCACACCGCGGCGCCGACATGCTGTCCGTGGCCGATCTGATGCCCCGCCATGTCACCACCATCACCGGGTTGCGTGAAGCTGAAGGCGGGCGCGCCCACCCTGGCCTGCTGCAGCGGCTGGCCGAGTTGGGCTTCCTGGCCGGAGAAACCATCAGCGTGCTGCGGCGCGGCCCAGGTGGCCGTGAGCCGATTGCAGTGCAGATCGGCGACACGGTGTTTGCGCTGCGCCGCCACGAGGCCAGTTGCATCCAGGTAAAAGTGCCCGCATGAACGCTGTCTTTCCGGCTGCTTCTGGCGATGCGCTGCGTATTGCCCTGGTCGGCAACCCCAATTGCGGCAAGACCGCCCTCTTCAATCTGCTCACCGGCGCGCGCCAGAAAGTCGCCAACTACGCCGGCGTGACGGTAGAGCGCAAGGAAGGACGCGCCTGGCTCCCCGATGGCCGCGAGATTGCCGTGATGGACCTGCCGGGCACCTACAGTCTGAACCCGGCGACAACGGACGAAGCGGTTGCGCACGACGTGGTGATGGGCCTGCGCCAGGGCGAAATCCCGCCTGACGGCATCATCGCCGTGGTCGATGCCACCAACCTGCGCATGAACCTGCGCCTGGTGCTGCAACTGCGCGCACTCGGCCGTCCCATGGTGCTGGCACTCAACATGATGGACGTGGCCCGCGCCCGCGGCTTGCACATTGACATTGCGCGGCTTTCGGCCGAGCTGGGCATGCCGGTGATTGAAACCATTGCCGTGCACAACCCATGGTTCGGCGCATGGCGGGGCAAAACCCGGGAAAGTGGACGCGACGCGTTGCTGCTGGCAGCCCAGGATGCCTTTTTCGCCAGAAATAATAAGTCTTTTGTGCCTTCTGCCCATGCCAGACAAGGGCAACCAGCTATTGAAACAAGAGCAGACGCAGCGCCCGATACAGCTGCCCTGCAGGCTCAGGTCAGAGCCATTTTGGCGGTGGCAGTGCCCAACGCCGGTCAGATAAAACGCTTTAACCACCGCATCGATGCGCTGGTCATGCACCCCGTGTTCGGGCTGCTCCTGCTGGCTACCGTGCTGTTCCTGATTTTCCAGGCGGTGTTTGCCTGGGCCAATCTGCCGATGGACCTGATCAAGGAAGCCGTCGCGGCAGTTGGCGTCTGGCTGCAGACCCACCTGCCGCCTGGCCTGCTGCGAAGCCTGCTGGTTGACGGCATCGTCGCCGGCGTTGGCAGTGTGCTGGTGTTCCTGCCGCAGATCGTGATCCTGTTTTTCTTCATCCTGCTGCTGGAAGACTCGGGCTATCTGCCGCGCGCCGCCTTCCTGCTCGACAACATGATGGGCAAGGTCGGCCTGTCGGGCCGCGCCTTCATTCCGCTGCTTTCAAGCTTTGCCTGCGCCGTTCCCGGCATCATGGCCACGCGCACCATTCCGCACTGGCGCGACCGGCTGGCCACCATCATGATTGCGCCGCTGATGACCTGCTCGGCGCGGCTGCCGCTGTATGCGCTGCTGATCGGGGCCTTCATTCCGGACCGCAAGCTTGGCCTGTTCAATCTGCAGGGACTGACCCTGTTCGGGCTCTACCTGATGGGCATTGTCTCGGCAATGACCGTGGCCTGGGTCTTCAAGCGCACCTGGGCCAAGAGCAGCTACCAGCCGCTGATGCTGGAGCTGCCGCCCTATCGCCTGCCCAATCTGCGCAACCTGCTGCTCGGCCTGTGGCAGCGCGTGCAGATATTCATGCAGCGCGTCGGCACCATCATTTTTGCGCTGATGGTGGTGCTGTGGTTTCTGGCCACCTTTCCCAGCCCGCCCGACGGCGCGACCGGCGCCGCCATCCAGTACAGCTTTGCCGGCATGATTGGCAAGGCGCTTGAAGTGGTGTTCGCGCCGATCGGCTTCAACTGGCAAATTTCAATCGCACTGGTGCCAGGCATGGCCGCGCGCGAAGTGGCCGTGGGCGCCCTGGGCACGGTCTATTCGCTATCGGCCACGGGCCAGGAAACTGCCCAGGCGCTGAGCCCGCTGATTGCCAAAAGCTGGTCCACGGCCACCGCCTATTCGCTGCTGGCCTGGTACGTGTTTGCGCCGCAATGCATTTCGACGCTGGCCGTGGTCAAGCGGGAAACCAATTCCTGGCGCTACCCGCTGCTGATGGCGGGCTACCTGTTCGCATTGGCCTACGCGGCCTCGTTCATTACCTACCGCGCCGCGCTCGCGCTGACCGCATGACCCACCGGTTGATCGAAGCCCTGCTGGTCTACGCGCTGGTCGCGCTGTGTGCGGCGTATTGCCTCTGGATTTTTCTGCCGGCCGGTCTGAAGCGGCGCGCGGCAGCCTGGCTGATGACCCGGTTCACGGGTCTGCGGGACTCACGGGCGCTGCAGGCGCTGGCCCGGCAACAGGGCGGCTGCAGCTCCGGCTGCGGCGGTTGCAGCAAGGGTGGCATCAAGCCAATCCGGCGCGTCGGCGAACACCCGATCAAGCTGGTCAAGCGCCGTTAAACTCGGGGAACTCGCCGGAACGTTTGCGTCCCCGCGGGCTCCAACCCATTTTCCGATGAACGCCGCCTGCTCCAGCACCCTTTCCCCGTCGCCAAATGCTGCACGCCTGCCGCTTACCCGCAATGTCGTGATTGTGCTGGTGGTAGTGGCCCTGCATGCGGGATTTATCTGGGCCCTGCAAAGCGGCCTGATGAGGAACACCACGGAGTTGCTGGTGCCCGCCGAGGTGCTGGCGCAGATTATCGACCCGCCGGCTCCCCGCACGGAACCCGCGGCGCCTGCGCCAGCGACCCCCGTTGCACGGAAAAGCGCCGTTGCCAAAATCGCCGCCCGGCCGCAAAAGCAGCCGCTCGCAATTGCCGACCCCATGCCCTCGCCCAATGCGCCATCCGGCGTCGTAACGCTGCCCGAGCCGGCGCTGCCTGCCGCCGTGGCTGCGGCGCCGGCGATGCCTGCCGGGCCGCCTGCCGCGGCGGTGGTGCAGCTGCCGTCAAGCAATGCCGACTATCTGCAAAATCCGAAACCGCCCTACCCGCCACTGAGCGCGCGACTCGGCGAGACCGGCAAGGTCGTGTACAAAGTCTGGATCGGGCCCGATGGCAAGGCACTGCGCGCCGAGATTGTCACATCAAGCGGTTTTGCGAGGCTCGACAACGCCGCGTATGAAACCGTCATGCGCTGGCGCTATGTGCCAGGTACACGCAACGGTGTTGCGCAAACCATGCCCGTCAACGTTCCCATCAACTGGGAATTGCGAAATTGAGCGCGTCGGGCGCCATTCATTTTGAAACGTGGAGCATTGATTCATGAATTCCCAATTTGGCCTTGCCAACGTCTGGAACCAGGGCGATATCGTCACCAGAGCGGTGGCTTTTCTGCTGCTGGCCATGTCGGTGGCTTCATGGCTGGTCATCATCATCAAGACGCTTGACCTGATCAAATACAAGAAAATTGCCAAAACAGTCGAGGACTTCTGGCACGGCGAGGATTTCACGGCAGGCCTGGCCAGGCTCGGCGCCGACCCCGCCAGCCCCTTTCGCCAGCTCGCGCTCGAGGGCCGCGAAGCCACGCTGCACCACCACAACACCAAGGCCCAGCTGCACAACACGCTGGATATGAGCGACTGGGTCACGCGCACGCTGCGCAACGCCATCGACGAGTTCACGGCAAAGCTGCAGTCGGGCCTGGCCATTTTGGCGTCCGTCGGCTCCACAGCGCCTTTTGTCGGCCTGTTTGGAACTGTCTGGGGCATTTATCATGCGCTGCTGTCGATCGGCACGGCGGGCCAGGCCACCATCGACCAGGTGGCTGGCCCGGTCGGCGAATCGCTGATCATGACGGCGCTCGGCCTGGCCGTGGCAATTCCCGCCGTGCTGGGCTACAACGCTCTGGTACGCGGCAACAAGGGCGTGCTGCAAAAGCTCAATCGCTTCGCGCACGACCTGCACGCCTACTTTGTGACCGGTGCCCGGGTCGGCAGCAGCGGGTCGGTCAATGTTGTTCCGATGAAAAAAGCCTAGGGGATTGACGCCATGGCCTTCGGAACCCAGGACGACACCGACGAGGTGATGAACGAGATCAACATGATTCCCCTGGTGGACGTGATGCTGGTGCTGCTCGTCATTTTCATCATCACCGTGCCGGTGATGAAACATTCAGTCAACATCGATCTGCCACGCGCCACCAGCGAGGCGCGAAGCAGCAAGCCCGAAGCGCTGCGCCTGAGCGTGGATGCCGAGGGCCGCTACTTCCTCAACGAAACTGCAATTGCCGACGGGGAATTGGCACCCCGCCTGAAAGCGGCCGCGCTGCAAAATCCCCAGCCCGAGCTGCACATCCGCGGCGATAAATCGGTCCGTTACGAGCGCGTGGCGCAGGCCATGGCGGCCGCGCAGCAGGCCGGCCTGAGGAAAATCGGTTTTATCACCGAACCGGCCAGGCCGTAACCGCGTCAGACGGCATCGTCGAGCGCGTTTCAGCAGCCCGCCAGGCTCAAAGCCCGATCGCAGCGATGCCCGCACGCGCGATCTGCGCATCTTCCGCGGATTTCACGCCACTCACCCCGACAGCGCCCAGGCACTGGCCGTCCCTGACGATAGGCACGCCCCCTTCGAGCATGCCCTGAATGTAGGGGGCCGACAGGAATGCGTTTCGCCCGCCGTTGATGATGTCTTCATAGACCTTGCTGTCGCGGCGGCCCATGGCGGCGGTGTTGGCCTTGGCCGGTGCAATGTACGCAGAGACGGGCGCGGCGCCATCGAGCCGCTGCAGGTGCAACAAGTGGCCGCCGTCATCCGCGATTGCAATCGTCACCGCCCAGTTGTTTTTAAGGGCTTCAGCTTCGGCGGCGGCCGCAATAGCCTTGACATCGGCGAGTTCGAGGACAGGTTTTGATTTCATGATTCTCCAGAAATTAATGGGCAATAACATGAAGCATACGCACCTTTTCCGGTTGCCGGCGGTTCCGCCAGGCCGGCGTGGCTTAAAGAATTCTTACAAAAAGGAGGGGGTCATTCTTCGCCGCTGCTTGAAAAGCCGGGCATCTACCCTAAAATGAACCCGTCTGCATATGCAGACATGACTGGAGACGACCTTATGAATGACAATGTTCAACCCCTTGGCTACGGCTATGCGGTATCGGCGGAGCAGCGCAACAAGGTGCTGCGCAACACCTACTGGCTGCTTGCCCTGAGCCTGCTGCCCACGGTGCTCGGGGCCTGGGTCGGCGTGACAACCGGCATTACGCAGATGCTGACTGGCGGGCTCGGCCTGATCGTGTTTCTCGGCGGCGCATTTGGTTTCATGTTCGCCATCGAAAAAACCAAGAACTCGGCTGCGGGCGTGCCAATTCTGCTCGGCTTTACCTTCTTCATGGGGCTGATGCTCTCGCGCATGATCGGCGCAATTCTGGGCTTCAAAAACGGCACCGAACTGATCATGACGGCAATGGGCGGTACCGCCGGCGTGTTTTTCGTCATGGCCACACTGGCCAGCGTGATCAAACGCGACATCTCCGGCATGGGCAAATGGCTGTTTGTCGGGGCAATGGTCGTCATGGTTGGCGCGATCATCAACGTTTTTGTCGGCTCGACGGCGGGCATGATGGCCATTTCTGTGGCGGTGATCGCGATATTCAGCGCTTACATGCTGTATGACCTGAAACGTATCCTCGATGGTGGCGAAACCAACTACATCAGTGCCACGCTGGCGTTGTACCTGGACCTCTTCAACGTGTTCCAGGCCTTGCTGGCCCTGCTGGGAATTTTTGGTGGCGAAAGCGATTGATCGCCAATCTGCCAAACCAAAAAAGAGGGCCTTCGGGCCCTTTTTTTATGTCAGCAGAACCCGCAGGGAAATTAGCCCCCTCGGGGAGCAGCGAGCCACACGGAGTGAGCGAACGTGAGGGCTCAGGAATTCCGTTCAAAAACGGCCATGGATTCCACATGCGCGGTATGCGGAAACATGTTGACCACACCCGCCGCCGTGCACCGATAAGCTCCGTTGCCAACCAGCAGGCCTGCATCGCGCGCCAGGGTCGCCGGATTGCAGCTTACGTACACAATGCGCCGGGGCGGCGTCCAGTTGCCCAGCACAAGGCTTTGCTGCTGCCCCGCAGCGTCGCACGGCACCCCCGTGAGGATCTGCTGGTGCAGCTCGGCCAGTGACTTGAACAATTCGAAAGCCCCTTCGCGCGGTGGGTCGACCAGCCATTTATCGGCCATTCCATCCCTGACCAGCATGGCCGGGGTCATTTCGAAAAGATTGCGTACTTCGAATTTGGTAGCAACCAATGCAGGTCTGGCCTTGGTAGAAGCCCTGTTTAGCTCAAGATTTTGACGTGAGCGCGCAACCAGCCCGGCGCTGCCTTCAATACCCAGCACCTCGCGCGCACACGTGGCCAGCGGCAGCGTGAAATTGCCCAGGCCGCAAAACCAGTCAATCACCCGCTCATGCCGCTGCACATCGAGCAGGCGCAGTGCACGCGACACCAGCACCTGGTTGATCTGCGGATTGACCTGGGTGAAATCAGTCGGCCTGAAAGGCATGGTTACGCCAAATTCCGGCAAGCTGTAGCTCAGTTCCAATGCCGGCTCCGAGCCAGTTGCCGGGTCCAGCAGCTCGACGGTTTCCGGTCCGCCGGATTGCAGCCACCATTGCAAGCCGGGGTGGCCTGCCGCAAACACCCGCAGCCGGTCCAGATCGTCCTTGCTGAGCGGCTCCATATGCCGCAGCACCAGGGCCGTCACGGCATCGCCACACGCCAGTTCGATCTGCGGCACGGTTTCCCTGGCATCCATGCTGCCAATGAGCTGGCGCAACGGCACCAACAGGTCACTCACATGCCCCGGCAGCACATGGCATTCACTCATGTCGGCCACATAACCGCTCTTGCGTTCATGAAAACCGACCAGGACAACGCCCTTTTTACGCACATGGCGCACCGAAAGGCGCGCGCGATGGCGATAGCCCCAAGCCGGCCCTTCAATTGGCCGGAGCAGGCTGCCGGCCTTGAGCTTGCCGATGTGGCACAGGCTGTCTTCCAGCACGCGCTGCTTGACCGCCACCTGCGCGGCCACATGCAAGTGCTGTATCTTGCAACCGCCGCAGGCCCCCGTATGCATGCCAAAGTGCGGACAAGGCGGGCGCACCCGCTGGGCTGACTCGCGATAAATTGCCGTCAGGGTGGCTTTCTCGAAGCTGGTTTTCTTGCGATTGACGTTGGCGGTTACCAACTCGAAAGGCAGCGCGCCTTCAATGAACACGACCTTGCCGTCGGCCCGGTGCGCAATGCCCTGGCCCTCGATGTCAAGCGACTCCACCAGGAGCAGATCTGGCGGGTATTCTGCGGTCGCATGCGGCTTTGTTTTTGGGGTTTCACCAGTCATCGCCCATTGTCTCAGGCTGCGCGGCCCTTTTTTCGTTTGCAGCGGAAAACGGACCTGGCCGGCTACTTCGCGGGCAGATATTTGATCGGATCAACGGGCTTGCCCTGACGGCGAATTTCGAAGTGCAGCTTCACCCGGTCCGCATCACTGCTGCCCATTTCGGCAATCTTCTGGCCCTTTTTGACGTTCTGGTCTTCCTTGACCAGCAGGGTCTGATTGTGCGCGTAGGCCGTCAGGAAGGTGTTGTTGTGCTTGAGGATGATCAGGTTGCCGTAGCCGCGCAGGCCTGCGCCGGCATACACCACGCGGCCATCCGCCGAGGCAAGCACCGGATCACCGGCCTTGCCCGCAATATCGAGTCCCTTGCTATTTTTGGCTTCGTCAAAACCAGCCAGCAACGTGCCCTGAACGGGCCAGATCCACGCCACGTTTTCGTCGCCGGTGGCTGCCGTGGGGCTGACAGGCGGCACCGGCGCGGGCCGTGCTTCGCTGGCGGCCGATGCCGGCGCCACGGCAACTGACGCTGGCGCGGCACCGGACGACACTGGCCGCGTGACCACCTGCGAGTTACCGTCGACAGGGGGAATCACGCGTAGCACTTGCCCAACTTCAATGAGGTTCGGGTTTTCCAGATTGTTCCAGTGCGCAATGTCGCGCCAGTTCTGGCCGTTGTCCAATCCGATGCGGATCATGGTATCGCCGGGCCTGACCGTGTAATAACCGGCCTTGCCGGCATTTTCAATACCTGGCAGCGGCTTGACGTTGACCGGCTCGACCGCAACGGGAGCCGGCCGCGACAGGCTGGTGCCGCGATCTTCAACCTGGACCCGGGAGAGCGGGCGCGAGGTACAGGCTGCCGCCAGCAGCATCACCGCCATCAGGGCGCAGGGCAGCGCGAGTCTGCCACGGCGCGGTATGCCTGGGGTGAGCAGCGACTGCGCCCGGTCGGGCCGTATGGTTTGGATCATTATTTCTTTCATCATCATTCACAGCCCAATCCGGACATGGGTCCATTGTCAGCTTGTTCCTGATTTTAAAGGTACGAAGTGAACAGCCTCCAGCACCGTTTGCCTGACACCCTGGGCGGTTTTGTCAAGCACCACCAGCGCCTGCGCCCCGCCGACAGTATGCATGGGCGCGACCAGGCGGCCGCCTGGCGCCAGCTGTTCGATCCAGGCGGGCGGAATGGCCTGCCCGCCCGCCGCCGCGATAATGGCCGCGTAGGGCGCGCCCTTGGGGAAACCCGCCATGCCATCGCCAAAAAGCAGATGCACGTTGGGCAGCCGCAGCGTGCGCAGATTCTCCCGCGCCTTGTCGTGCAGGCCGCGCAGCCGCTCCATGCTGTACACCTCGGCGGCCAAATGACTCAGCACGGCAGCCTGGTAGCCGCAGCCGGTGCCGATTTCAAGAACGCGTCCGAGTTTGCCATCGGCCGCAAGAGCGCCACCCCGCAGCAACTCGAGCATACGCGCCACCACGTTGGGCTTGGAGATGGTCTGGCCCAGCCCGATCGGCAGGCTGGTGTCTTCATAGGCCTGGTTGGCCAGCGCCGTATCGACAAAGCGGTGGCGCTCGACCAGACCCATGGCCGCAAGCACCCGCGCATCCGACACGCCCTGCGCGGCGAGCTTGCGCACCATGCGTTCGCGCACGGCCTGCGAGTCCAGTCCGACACCCGCCGGGGCGACGGCATTTCCCGCATTCTTTATGTTATTTATACCGATAGCCCATGCAGGACGGGCATTGTCAGCTATTATTTTGGTAACATTCAGCCTGCTTGCACCTGGGCTCAGGCGAACTGGAAACGCCGGTCGCAGCGCCGCTGAAGCCATTTTGGCTGCAGGTTTGAACGGCGGCTTCGAACTGGACCTCATGGGTTCGCCCTCATC